>JAQYVQ010000403.1 GCA_030145435.1 Syntrophobacteria bacterium
ATCCCCTCGCTGGAAGCGAGGCTCGATGATTTCCGCAAGGCCAATACCCAGGTCTTCGGCATCAGCGTGGACAGTGTCTACTGCCACACCAACTGGGCCGCCCGGGACCTGGAAGGCGTGAGCCTGCCCCTTCTCGCTGATTTCCATCCCAAGGGCGCTGTCGCCAGGCTATACGGCCTCTATCTTGAAAAGGCCGGGATCACGGATCGCGCCACCGTCGTCATCGACAAGGACGGCATCGTCCGGCACGTATCCTCGGTGACGCCCTCCGGCCAACGGAATGCGGATGACCTCCTCGCCCTGTGTGTGGAAATCGACCGGAAACACGGGTTCGACGGGGATGCCCCCGCCATGGAAGGCCCTCCCCGGCCGGGACGGCTCGAACTCTATTTCCACAACAAGTGCGCATTCAGCCGAAACGTTCTCGGCGCCATCAAGAACATGCGGTTGGAGGGGGCGGTGGATCTTCGTGACGTCCTCGCCGATCCGAAGGAGATGGATGCACTGGTCGAACTTGCCGGCAAGAAGCAGGTTCCCTGCCTCGTGGTGGACGGCAAGCCGATGCACGAATCGAAGGACATCAACCGCTTCCTTTACGAGGCCTTCTGCGGTTAACCCTCGACATGGGCGGAAGAAGACTCCACCCGGCGTGCGGCCTCAATTTTTATTCAGAAAATTCAGGATCGCCTCTTCGACCTTCGGGCCCTTCGGGCCGTCGAAGAGGCGGGTGCCGTGCTCCGGTCCGGGCACGATCAGAAGGAGTCGCTCCGGGGATTTTACGGCTTTGTTGAATTCACGAGCCGCTCGAGCGGCGTTACCATCCTGCTCACCGGCGACGAACAAACACGGGACGGCAAGTTTCTGCACAGCCTCCGTGGCGTCCAGTCCTCGGAAGGCCATCGGCGCCGATAGGCTCACCACCCCTGCCGTCGTGTTCTCGGCCGCAACCCGGATCGCAGCGGTCCCGCCCATGCTGGCGCCCACGAGAAAGACCTTCTTCACCCTGGGTCGAAGGAATCGGTACGCGCCTTCCAGATCCCGGTCGATCTCGGAGATGACCTTCTCTCCCCCCGATTCCCCGTAGCCCCGAAAATCGAAGGTCATTGCAAGATAGCCTTCCCCGGCCATCTTTCTCGCGAGGGGGAACCAGCTCTTCTGGTCTGCCGGGTACATGTGGGCGAGGATCACTCCTGTAGGCCCCTTTCCGAAGAGGTGTCCGCGCAGCGGGGTTCCGTCTGTGGCCTCGAAGGCGACCGGCTGCGGTTCCCCCGCCCTGCAGGCGGGAGCGGTTCCGATGCAGGCGAGAAAGGCCGCGAGTACGGAAAGTGTACGAATTCTGTGGCGGGTGATCATTTGAGACGTCCTGGGCATGATTTGCCTCCTTCGAACCCGAGTGCACAAGAAGGAACGCTGCCTTTTCTTAGAAGTCTACAGGAAACTGTCGCCATGTTTGCTGGGCAGAGTTTGCGTTCTTCGGTGCTGTCCTCGGTTCCCTCGGAGATTTGTGCCGGGCGACTTTGTAGGGGGAGGGAGAGACGGAGCCCAAGCAAATCGGAGAGGGAACCGAGGGCAGTACCGAACCGTAAGCGTCACCTCAAACATAGCGACATTTTCCGGACGCCCACTACGCGAGTCGGAGCATGAACTCCTTGAACTCCTCGTAGTCGGCCGAAAGCTCGAAGAAGCTGGGCTTCTTCTCGTCGAGGCCTTTCATGCTCTCGGGCAGTTCCGGCTCCACCCCGATCGCCTGGAGGGCCTCGGGGAACTTGCCGGGGTGAGCGGTCTCCGTGGCAATCGACAGGGGCTCCTCCTCACGGAGGGAGAGGTATCGGTGCAGGGCCGCC
>JAQYVQ010000462.1 GCA_030145435.1 Syntrophobacteria bacterium
GTCCCTCGAAGCGCTGGGCGGCATGGATGATGTCGTCCAGGACCTGTATGGATGATCCATGAAAGTAACGGTCAAGCTGTTTGCCCATCTTCGAAGCATCGCCGGGACAGACCAACTGCGTGTCGACCTGGTCGAAGGCGCGACCGTTGCTGAACTGCTCGATCACCTGAGCAAGACAATCGACAGCCCTGCCCTGACGGACAACTCGGCCAGCGTGATGGTCGATCAGAAGAATGCCGAGAGGGAGACCATTCTGAAGGACGGGGATGAGGTGCTCCTGCTTCCGATTATAGGTGGGGGGTAGTGCTCAACTTCTCCGTCATTCCCGCGCAGGCGGGAATCCAGATGCCTAAGGAGCTTGGGGATCCCCGCCTTCGCGGGGATGACGGCAAATAGGCACTTTTCGACAGCCTCTCAAGGGAGAGGGAATAATGCGAATACGATGGCGCACATTGCGAGGGAGCAAGATCAACATGAAGAAGGTGTACTTGCTGTCCAAGGTGGATGAGGACAAGTGCGTGGGAGACAGGTTCTGCGAGAACGTCTGCCCAACGCGGGCCATCCGGATGGTGAACAAGAAGGCCGTGGTGGACGAGACAAAGTGCGCGGGTTGCCTCCACTGCCTCGATGCCTGCGGAGAAGGCGCGATCATGGTCCTCGAACGGCAGGCGCCGTTGGTTCTGGGGATCGACACCACGGAGATAGACCCTGCGGAAATCGGCGATCTGTGCAACCGTGCCAATCTCGATCCGGAAGAGCGGATCTGTGTCTGCATGGATGTCCGGGCCGGTGAAGTGGCCGGCGCAATCTTGCAGGGCGCCCGATCTCCGGAAGAGGTGAGTCTCTTGACCGGGATCCGAACGTCGTGCGGAATGTGGTGCATGGCCCCTGTGCAGCGACTGCTCCAGGCCCACGGCGATGCAAAAAAGCCGGACAAGGGATATCGATGGTACCCGATCGAAACCGGTGTGTGGGACATCCCCGAAGAGGTGGCCCGGAAGTATCCGGAGTATCGCCTCGAAGAAGACAGCGCACAGTTTCGTGAAGGCACTTTGGAAAACCTCGTTTCGATCTTCAAGGCGAAGTCGTAAAGATACAGGAGGCCGTGATGCTCAACGCCGCCGTTTCACCCCCGAAAATCATGCCGTCCCTGATGGGGCCGGTACTGCCGCCCAAGCGGGCCGCCGAATTGCCCGGGATCGCTTCCCTGGAGGTCAAGGAACTCTTTCCGGACATCCCGGACAGGATCTACCTTCAGGGGGAAGACCTGTCCAAGATCCGCACGGCAACCGAAAAGGCCCTGGCCGACGTGGATATGGGCATGATCAAGCCCGGGGATTCGGTCAATCTCCTCTGCTCCGAGCACGGCTTCAGCATCCTGGAAGGCGAGGCCTACGCGGAGATGCTGAGGACCATCAAGGACGTGGTCCGGGACCGGACGAGGTGTGAGAATATCCGTTTGCGGTTCTGCGTCGGTGGAGCCCTGATCGAGGCCAGAGAGATGATCCCATACTTCGGGCTCGCCGAGGCCTTCGAGGGTCGCGTCGCGGGCGTGGGCCCTTTCGACCGGGGCGTCCCCATCGAGACCGAAATCGGAACCCTCTACGGGCTCGCCAAGGTGTACGATGCGGACTGGATCATCCACGCCCATTACGACGACCCGCGGGAGACCTATTTTCACCGCCTGGTCGGCCGCTCGCTCAAGGCCTTCACCATGAGCTACGCCAGGCTGGAGACCCGGTCGGTCTACCACATGAACTTCGGCAGCCGGAGCAGCAACGTGGTCCCGCGAGCGATCTTCGAATCTCCCTTCGTCCAGGAGAAATTTGCCTTCACCTGCTTCCAGGTCACCTCCCCGGCCGGCATCATCGGGGTCGACGCGGACAACGATCACCAACAACTCGACCGCCGGTTGATGGTGAACACGCTGAAATCCTACGGGAAGCTGCTGCGCCTGTTCGCCGAGATCGACGAGTGCATTGCCGTGCTCGATGCGGGAAGATGGCCCTGGTACCTTCACGCCGGCGGCCTGACCTCGGGCAATCTGCTCAAGGGCCCGACAGACTATCTGGACTTGGAGGTCGGCTCCCCCCGCAAGAAATATCCATCGACCCTGAACCCTGCCGTCAAGGCGCTGGTGGTCAACCACTCCTGGAGGGAACTCTTCGTGGACCTGGCCTCCTGGTATCCGACGATCGTAACCGACCCCGAGATCGCCAAAGGACTGCCCCAACGGGTAGTAAGGAATGCCTTCATCGCCGAGAGCCTGGAGAAGGCGATGGAGCACGCCTACGAAGTGGGCAAGACGGACAAGGCGATCCTCTTTGACGGGAGTTACGGCGCGATCAACCTCACGCCTCCACTGGGGGAGTACTTGCTCGAGAAAGCGCCGGCAGTCAGTCGGAAGGTTGACGGAGAGCTTCTCCCCATGTGGCTCAGGCAGAGGGGCATCGATCCGGAAAAAGCATACTGAAATCGGCGGAATCGTGCATCTGTTAGTTGTCTATGTTTTTTTGACAATACAGACTACTCTGATTTAAACTAAATCTGTACTAGGTTTAAGTCCTCAAGTAGTGATCTGTATCAGCCGTCACCGGCAGAAAGGAGCAACCCGTGACCCGCATGCCCGTCCGCATACTGATGGTTTCTCTCTTCTTTTTGGCAATGACCTCCGCCTGTAACTGGAACTACGACAATCTGGAGTACTTCGATGGGGTTCCCCACCTGACCAACGAACAAATCGGGATGTTCAATTACATACACTCCATCTCCGTGACCCCGCCGGAATTGTTGCCGGTGGGGGACTGGGGCCCTGACATGCCGTTCGGTTTCGGCATGGGCGAAGGCGCGAATATGCAGCGTTACAACGTAGCCTTCACCGCCTACGGGGTCTCCATGGTGGCAGAGCACACCCCTGCCTATCGGAAGCCCTACATAGAGGCGATCGACGGCCTGATCCAGAAGATGTTGCAGCCCGCCGCCTGGGACTACTGGCTTAGCGCGAGTTGGGGCGGGGACAATCCCATCCACCCTCACAACATCATGTACACGGGACACCTCCAGTTGATGATGGCCTTTTACGAACGGCAGGCCGGCGATCAGAAATACATCCTCAACGATGTCGAACTCACCACCCAGGACGGCCTGCAGATGTGGACGACCAACCTGGCCGACCTGTCGGCCGACATCCACAATATCAGCCTGACCACCCAGGACAGCCTGGGGAACAACTACTACTCGGTTCCCTGTGAAACCCCCTGGGTGTTCACGTGCTGCAACACGATCGACCAGCTGGCCTTTAACATACTTCCTTCGTCTCTGGGCCTGAATCCGCAGGCTGTCAATGTCCCCTTCCTCACCTGGCACGAGGAAAACATGTTCGACCCGGCGTCCAACTATTTCTACACCAATTTCGCTCCTTTCGAGAACCCACCTTTTGTGAATACAAGTTTGACAGGAGGCTACTCCTCCTGGTCCCACATGTTCATCCACGGCTTTGATCCCCTGTGGGTGGAAGAACGCTACCCCTATTTCATCGAGAATGCCCTCGAGTACATCGCGCCCGAGACCGCCGTGGTACGATTCAGCGGACCGGGCGAGGTGGCGGATCTGTACCTGATTGATCTCATCGGGACCGGCTATGCCATGGCGTTGACCCGGGAGATGGGCGACGAGGCAAGTTACAGGGCACTCCGGAACGGATTCGACTCCTGGGCGGGCGAACCGGCCTGGTCCGGATCGATCTTCGGCTACTTCAGTCCTTTCAACTGGCCCGTCTACAAGATATTCCCCAACGGCTTTACCCTTTGGGCAGAGGCCATGAGCGCGGAGATCAATTTCCGGTCCGTCGTTGAGTCCCCCAGGGGCCCGGAATTCTACCAGCAGCCCTACCTGGCGGTCGTGACCAACCCCGGTGCCTTTGTCAATCAGGCGATCTGGGTCGATTCCGTGCTCTACATCACCATCAACGGGGCACACGTGACAACCGATGCGACGCACCTTATCGTTCGAAATCTGAAGACGGACCGAACCTATGAGGTTCTGCTGAACGACGAGGTCTATACCCAGTGGGTGCAATCCGAAGGGGAGATGTCGATTACGACCCCTCCCCTGTCCGGCAGCATAGTGGACGTCCTCATGGGCTCTGTCTCGACCCAAAGGTACCAGATCATAGAGGAACCCGCTTCTTAAGAAGCCCTCGCACATGAAGACCTTATGCGTGCTGATCCTTGTCAGCCTGTTCTTCTTCGCACCGGCCGTTCGTGCGGGAGCCGAAAAGATCGACACAACGGACCCCCTCTGCCTGGACGACAAGGCGTTGGGACACATCCGGCATATCGTCAGGCTCATCGACAATACGCGAGGAGAAGGGGGCCCCACGGCGGGCATGGAGGCGGGGCAGGAATACGACCCTTCTTCGTCGTTTAAGCTCCTCTTCTTCGCCTACACGCTTGGGTTGTCCCATTACCACTACACACCTGCCTACCGCGAACTCTATCAGGCAGCCATGGACAGGGTGATTCAGAAAATGCTCGGCAGGGTGTCGCCCGGGGACGGGGACCAGCCCCCTGGTGAGATCAAGGCGCTCGGTCCCGAGCCGAAGCTGCTCGGCGGAGCCGGCCCCGAACCACTCGCACGCGAGAACGTGATGTACAGCGGCCACCTCTTGGCATCGGTCGGGTACTACACGATGCTTTTCGGGGACAGGAAGTACACAGAACCCGGGTCTCTGCCCTTCGATCACGAGACCATCTTTCCGGGATGGGCCGACCCGAAGAAGTACAAACACGATTTCACTTCCCTGGCCAGACTCATCCACGACCAGTACGTTGCCTCTCCCATGGGATTCATTTGCGAACCGAACGCCATTTTCCTGTTCTGCAATGGCTACACCTTCTACGGGTTCCGGTTTCACGACCACGTCCTCGGCACGAATTGGATGCCCACGGTCGCGAAGAACTTCACGCAGGCCTGGAAGGAAAAGGGGGGGCTCCTGAACGAAGACGGACACTTCGTGGAGGCCTATCTGATCGCACAGGACTTCATCTGGGTGCAGCCCTCCGCCTACTTCGATGCTTGGGCAGGCACCTGGATGCATGCGTGGGACCGGGACGCCATCGAATCCCTGTACCCCGGGCACGCGAAACACTGGGTCAAGGGGTTGCCGGACGGCACTGCCTATGTTGAACCGCGGCCGCAATCGAGCTGGTCACTGCAATCAACCTCCGACTTCGGCCACTTTGCACTCTACGCGGCCGAGCTTGGAGACAAGAAGACGGTCGATGCCATGCTGGCCTACGCGGAGAAACACCTGAACCCGACCTGGGACGACGGGGCATACTTCTTTCCCCGCAACGACGACCTGCGGAACGAAGAAGGCCTGCCCGTACTCGTGACCCCCCTGGCCGGGAATGCCCTGCTCGCCCTGGCGCGGATCAACATCCCAAACGGCCTCTACACCACGTTCAACCAGCCTTTTGTCAAGGCCCATTTCAACGAACCGTTTATCGACAAGGTCGACTATCCGAATGTACTCGTAAGGCAGGCCGTCTATGACGCGGAAAAATGTGCCCTGATCGTCCGACTCACACCCGGAGACAGGCGGGGCAAGACCACCTTTCGCGTGAACCGGCTCGATGCCGAAAAGGACTGGGAGATTCTCGATAACGACAATACGGTCGGATGGCTTTGCAGCGGAAAACCCCGGGGCAAGCCCGGCACAGCCACCGCCTTGGGGCTTTCTGACGACGGAGCACTCGAAATATCGTTGGAACTCAACGGTGAAGTGCGTATACTCGTGAGGGCCGTGAATTGATCCCGTTCAGAAAAAGGAGCAAGACCTATGGTTGCGTCGAAATGGAGACTGCTCATCCCGGTTTTCGCTGTTCTTTTCATCGCCGCGCCGGTCCCGGCAGCAGATGACGGGTTGCGGTGCGTTCAGTGCGGAATGGACTTGACCAAATACCCGCACTCCCTCTACACCATCCAATGGAAGGACGGAACCGTCACCAAAACATGCGGCGTCCAGTGCGGCTTGACGCAGCACTTGATGAACCGGGACGGCTTCGAGTCTTCCACTGCCACGGATCTGATCACCAACCGGGAGTTCCCGGCGGCGGATGGGTTCTATGTGTTCAAGAGCAGTGTGACCACGGATATGGGGCCCGGCTTCATCGCCTTCAAGGACCAAACGAATACGGAGAAGTTCCAGAAAGGGTTCGGCGGCGAAGTCGTGACCTATGAGGAGGCCCTGAAGATCTGGGCGGAGATCAAGAAGGTGGGGCACTGAAAGACCCATGGAAACCAGAGCCAAGGCCCCTCTCCTTCTCTGTGCGATT
>JAQYVQ010000464.1 GCA_030145435.1 Syntrophobacteria bacterium
CCCCTGGCTCAAGCTCGGCTGTACCTTCACAACGCCCGGCGTTTCCCTCTTCGGGAGTGGCGAGGAGCTTGCTATGGCGACCCGGTCCAGTGATCTCGATGACCAACCGGACATCAGCGCTAGGAACGCTCAAGAGGGCCTTGGTACCGACTACCGAATTCCGCTGAGTGCGACCGCCGGTGCAGAGTTCCAGTTCCGTGAGGATTGGAGATTCGCAATCTCACTCGAATTCCACAATGGAGTCGACCGGGCGGTCGTGGTCGATGTCGACACCAATAACGGGTTCTTTCGCGATGATCCCGCAATCGTGTTGAACGGAACGAAGTTCATGCAGATCATCGATGATCGTGACACCGTGGTGAACGTCAATGTGGGTGTCGAGTACAGAATCAATGACAAGTACTCCACATACCTCGGGTTCTGGACGGATTTCTCGCCCGTCGATCTTGACACAGTTCGCGACCTCTCCGAAACCTCCGGCCCCTACCCGAGGGAGGGTTTCCCTTTGTCCCCCGAATCGGTCGACGTCTACAATTTCTCCCTTGGCGCGACGCGCCGGAAGGGCAGCACCTTGCTCGGGGTGGCCATCATTCCCAACTTCGGAACCGGTTCCATGATCTCAAACGTGGACTACGTCAACGATGTGGTGTCCGGCCCGGGCGGGGAACCGCAGTTCCCTGTCTTCAACGGCGGACAGCTCGAAAACCCGGTCGACCGCAAGGTGTCCCGGTTCGGCATCTCGATGCTGTTCGCCTTCACCCACTACTCCTGAAAGCTGGCCGTCTAGCACGCATATTGCACGAAACTTCGTCGCGAGAACGGTGGAAGTACGGAAGGTTCGGGCCAGGAGGGCGAAGTTGATTCTTGAGGTTTGGGGCCGGATCGTACTGGAGTACATCCGAGTGGCACAGCCCGTCAGAATAGAGTTGGACGGCTTCTTCTCTATGGTTGGATGAGAATGGACGGATACAACCCTGCCAATGCTCCATCCGGATAGGGCTGAATCGTGTTGAACGAGATGTTTTGATTCTTCTGGGCATGGCCCTCGTGCCTCTTCCCGTCGTAAAAGGCGCCGTTTGCCTCCAGGATGTGCTGGATGCGCTTTTGGAATGCCGTAACGAATTCAGACCCGGATCCCTCGAAATACATGTCTCCTCTGACCAGCTTGCCCTTTACTTTGGACAACTCCTTCAGGGACACGCTGTTCGCCTCGAGCCCTGCCTGATCGGTAATAAGCCCCCACGCTAGGTGGCCTGCCGGAATCTTAAGAGGCTTTTTCGTGTCAATGATCGTATGGGGCATGATGATGCTCTCCTTGCCGATGGAGAGCCGACCCTTCGGGCTTCCCCGAAGGAAGCTGTTGAACCCGACGAACACGTCCTTCCCCAGGTCGGATTCAATGATTTTCGCACCATGGGCAGTGACGTTGTTGCCTTTCAGGCGAGCGTTCTTGATATGACAATGCTCTTGAGCGTTCGAGCCCTTTCCCAACCAGGCATTTTCGAGAAGGGCCCGTTCCGCCACAACAACATTCTGGCCGATACGGGTTTTGCCGTCGACCACGGCGAAACGATCCAGGGATGCGGTCTTCGGGATCCCGACTCGCGGTTCCGCATCGACCAAATTGAAAACCTTCTCAAAAGCCTCGTTTCGAGCTTCCGCAAAATCCATGAGGATCCCCTGCGGACGTCTCCCTCGCACACAGCTCAAGTAACGGGCCAGTTTCTTCAGGGGATATCTGTAAAGGAAATTGAACGCACCCGGACTCCGAATCCAGACGGTTCCGGGATCTGTCTTGATGTGGTTGATTTCTCCCGCCTGGATGTAGGAATACTCGCCGATGACGCAATCGTTCATGGTGGTGAGGTCGACGGTTGCAAAGGCCCCCAGAAAGCTGCCGTCGGTGGGAGAACCGTGAATGTTCGCATAATGGGCCGACACCGTATTCATGATACTAAAGCGTTCCAGGGTCTCCGGATCGTGAGAAAAATTGTGAACCAGGGTCTTGATCAGGTAGCTGTCTTCGATTTCGATGCCTTCATCCTCCAAAAGCCGAATCTCGACATCCTGAAACTTGAACCGGTCCCCCTTCTTCTTCAGTTCGTCACCCCGCACATTGCTCTTGTAGAGAATGGAGTTGTTGGTCCTGCACTTCCCGAGAAAATAGCTTCCGGCCAGGTTGGAGTGTCGAAATTCAAAATTTAGCGGATGATTCTGAGTGATCCCGTAAAAGGCGTGGAACTTGGCCATCTGATTCCAGGGGATGAGATTCTTGACGAAGGGGCCAACGTCGTATTCGAATTCCCTCAGGTTTATGTTGACCCTCTGAACAATCCGGTCCAACAGGTCTTTCAGCGCTTTCATTCCGAATCCTCACCCCGAGTGCCCATACATTCTTTCATGTCACGCAATACGGCGCCAAACACATCCGTCAATCGCAGAATCCCGACAATCTCCCTTGCCTTTGTTACGAGCAACGCCAAATGATTGCCAAGGACCAGCTGATGAACGGCAATATCCAGAGATGCATCCTGTTCAACATACTCCCCTTCGGCGGGGGCTTGCATGAAATCCTCGACTTTCAGCCCGGCCGTCCGGACATAGAGGTCCTTCAGGGGAACGCCTTGAACACGCCTCTCTTTCCGCAAACCCTGCACAAGTTCTTGGCTGAACCCGAATTGGCTGAGTTCGTCGAAGCCTTCTATGTCTTCATCTTTTGGTTCAAGGGCACGAAGCACACCCAATTGGGAGAGTTTTCCGATCACCCGTCGATTCTTATCCAATATCAATATGGCGCGGTGATGGTATTGTTTCTGATCGAACTCCTCCTGGGCTTTTTCCAACGCCAACACGGCTTCAAACAGGGTAGACCCTTCCGGGACCGTTGCATATTCCGAGATGGGCACCATCAGTTCCTTTACGGTGTAAGTCTTCACGCCTGCCCTCTGATTGAATGGATTTACCTGCCCCTCGGAATCATTTGTGTTGTGTATTACCTATATTATCTGCTATTCGTATTGCAAACAACACAGAGACCGGCCCCGGATATCGAGAGAACAAAGGAGGACTGAACCGATGAGAGAATTACCCCCCCGCATGCAAGATCACCTCTATCACGACATGATTCTTCCCCAGGAGACCCAGGAGATACGAGCGAAGGCTCGGGAGTTCGCAGTGCGAGAGATAGCCCCGAGGGCCTATGAGATCGCACACACCCAGGAGAGCAGGGAGAGCTTTCCCTGGGACATCTTCCGCAAAATGGCGGAAGAGGACTTTTTTAAGATCCCCTACCCGGCCGAGGTGGGAGGCCTCGGGCTGGCGCATCCATGTTGCGCAACGGTGGTCACGGTCGAGGAGCTGGCTTACATGTCGAACAGCGTGGCGGCCATCTATGACGTCCACTGTATCCTGGCCGGTCACGCCCTCGAGTACGGCTCGGAGCACATCAGGGAGGAATTCCTGCGGCCCATGACGACGGCCGAAAAGATCGGGTGTTTTGCGACCACGGAACCGATGGCCAGTTCCGACCTCTCTTCCCGCTCCGTTCAAACCCAGGCCAGGCGAGAAGGCGACGTATTCATCGTCAGTGGACAGAAACGCTTCATTACGAATGCCTGCGTGGCCGATTTCGTCACCGCCCTCGTCAACCTCGACGGCAAGCTCTGCATGATGGTCATCGACCTGCACGCCAAAGGCTGCCGCGTGGGTGAGCCGGATCGGAAGATGGGGAACAAAGGACAGCTCACATCGGACATCTACTTCGACGAGGTCGTCGTTCCCGCGGAGAACCTCATCCGTGATGTTGGCAAGGGCCTCCACGTGGCCCTCGGCACTCTCACATACGGCCGTGTCGGCATTGCTGCCACCGGCGTAGGCATGGCCCAGTCCGCTTTCGACGAGTCGGTTGAATACATGAAGAAGCGGGAAGCGTTCGGTAAAAAGATCGGTCAGTATCAGTACTGGCAGTTCCGCATAGCGGAGCGGGCGATTCAGATTGAAAATGCCCGCAATCTCTACGCCAAGGCCGCCTTGAGGATGGACCAGGGCATCGAGTTCCCCGAGCCTGAAGCGGCCGGAGCCAAGTACTATGGGACTGAATGCGCAGGCGACATGGCGAGGGATGCGATACAGATCTTCGGCGGGTATGGATTCATGCAGGAGTTGAGTCACGACAAATCCCATTACAAGGTTGAGGAGATCTTCCGGGATTTCAAGATCACCGAGATCTACGAAGGGACGAACGAGATTCAGCGCATGATCCTTGCCCGCACGATCTTCGGGAAGGAAATGACAGGGTAGCTACCGCTTGCTACAGGCCCAGGCGTTCTTTCATCTGGTTGATGGCGTCGTCTATGGAGGCCGCGTCCTCCCCTCTTCGGGCTGCGGCCACCTTCTCCTCAACTCGCCGGGTCGCCAGCCTCCGAGGATCGATCCCCTCCCTGCGGGCATCCGCCAGGAGGGTCCGTGTGTTCGATCCGATAAGTTCCTTGCAGGCGTCAAAGGCGTGTTGTGAACTACCGCCGATAAAATCAACGATCCCGAGCACGGTCCCGCCCGCATTTGAAACAAAGTCAGGCACGATGAGGACCCCCTTCTGAAAAAGGGTTTCCTCCGCTTCGTCCGTGATCGGTATGTTGGCAATGCTCGATATGACCTTGGCTTTGACTTCGTCCACGTTCTTCTCGTCGATTACGTACGGCCTCGCTCCGGGTATGAGGATGTCCACAGGCAGGGAGAAAATCCTCTCCTTGTCTAGATGTTCGGCCTTTTCGTACTCCTTGATTGCCTTGTCGCCGACCTTCTTTCTCTTCTCGAGCAGAAGATCCACGTCGAGCCCGTCCTCGTTCAAGATCATTCCGTCAATCGTGGACAGGGCAACCACCTTGGCACCTGCCTCTGTAATGTACCGGGCCACGCCCCCTCCTACCTTGCCAAAGCCCTCGATGGCTACAGAGGCGCCATTCATGTCGATCCCGGCGAATTCACACGCTGCTTCCGCCGCGACGACGACGCCGTAACCTGTCACATGATTCTCAATGGGCTCTCCGTCCTTTTTCTCGGCCATCAGGCCGGTGCCCTGGGGAGGCAACTCGGCGCCCTCGAAAACAAAGTCGAGATCCTCGGCCTCGGTCCCGATGTCCGCGCCAAAGGCCAACCCTGCCACGATCAGCGGTTTCACGGCACGGCCAAAGGCCCGCATGAGGTTTTTTCTCTCTTCCCCACTCACCGCGGGATCCGCCCATATCCCGGATTTCGCGCCCCCGATCGGGACCCCAAGGGTTCCGAACTTGTAGGTCATTGCCCGGGCCAGTTGAAAGATCTCCTGGGTCGTAATGTCAGGGAGCATCCGGATGCCACCGCCTGTCGTCATTCCCAGGGCCGTGCAATCGATCACCACGACCCCTTTCATTCCTGTCTCCGGGTCATAGACATGAACGATCTTCTCGGGGCCCAGTTCATTCGTCATGTTCATCCATTCCGGCATTCTCGTCTCCTTCTCTATACACCAACCATTCAAGAACTACAGACATTCCCTCTCCCTCGAGGGGTTAGGGTGAGGGTGGCACAGAAGCTCCCCCTCATCCTGACCTTCTCCCCGGAGGGGAGAAGGAATTCCCGGGGCCCAAGGCATTCCCGCCGGAGCCTGCCCCCGCAATCTTTAGGCGGGGGCGGACATGACAGGAAACCGTCGGGGGTTCCCTCCCGATAGCACCAATGAAGATCTTCTCGATTCTTCCTTTCCCACTACCTGAAAGCAGTGACACGATCCTTTGCCCCGCTTCTCGTGTCCGGCTGTCCTCCGCCTTGTTGAGGAGAACAAATTTCACGGCCTCTGAAGGACACCCCTTGAACAGGCCCTCCGGGTGTTCGATCACGCAAGCGATCGACTCTTCTGTAACCGGTGAACCCACCGGCAGGCCGGAGATGCGAGAAAAGCGATCGTGCCTGAACACGTGACGTTCGTCCAGAGGTTGGCCCACTCCATCCAAGCCCACGACTCCGACAACCAACGATGAACATGTGGGAACGACCGGCTCGTAGTCGGCCGGTGCCTTCAAGGGCCGCCCGGCGGCCCCGTCCGCCTCCACCAGGATCCAACGAAACAGCCCGGCCTCCCGGATCTGTTCGATTTCGGACGGGTCGAAACCTGTCAACTTCTCCTCGGGCACGAGATTTCCCCGGCCTGCCGTTACATGTGAGTGCGTGGCCAAGCACTTCTCTGCTTTCTTGATGACATCTCTTACATCGGCCGACACAACGACGTGGGCGGATTGCCCTTCCGTGGGCCAGAGGATCTTCGTGGTGGTCGTTGTCAGAACCCGTTCACCGTACTGTGCCAGTTCCCCGGCCAGTCGAAACATCAGGGTCGTCTTGCCCCCCGCCCCTACCAGGCTGACAACGCCCCCTGCCTGCGGAAGAAAATGTTCACGAACAGATCCCATAGCTCACTTGTTATAGACCCTGAGGATCGCTTCGAGCACAGCGCCGCCGATTGCCCTGGACTTCTCCGAGATCGTCGTGCAGTAGCTCTCGTCCCCTCGAGGATCGATATCTCCCAGCTTGAGGCCCTCGCTCACTAGGCACCCGGAGGCGATCAACCCCCTTACCACGCCATCAATTTCTGCCCGCACTTCGTGGGCATCCACGTCACCGAGAAGATCACCGCTCCGGACCTTGTCTCCGATCTCAACGCGCGCCGTAAACCAGCCGCGCACGGGGGCCCTGATCACCCTCTCCCCGGCGTATCCCCCGATGACTCCCGGCACCCCGGTGTTGGCCTCGGCCGATCCCTCGAGGATGATCCTGCCAAGGTTGTGGCCCCGGTTCGTCTCAATGACCATATGCGCGTCCCGGCCGGCCGTGAAGCCCGGGCCCAACCCGATCACGAGGGGCGCTTCCTTCATACTCGTACCAAGATTCCGTTTGGCCAGGATCGAATCCACCACCACCACCGGACACATTTCCTCGATCATGGTCCACTTGGGATCCACGATCACGGCAAGCTTTCCCTGCTCCCATGTCTTACGGGTTGCCTGAGCTCCTTCGGTCCTGACCGCCTGAACCCCTTCAACGGCCTTCTTGCCGTGGAACACGGCCTCCGAGAAGCAGACTTCCCTCCTCACGGCCAGGGGTTCGGGAATCTCCATCAGGAAGAGCTTCCGGATGTTGGCCTCGTACAGACGCCAGGCAATGCCGCTCGCCATTTCACCGGCGCCCTTCAGACCAACGA
>JAQYVQ010000554.1 GCA_030145435.1 Syntrophobacteria bacterium
TTTTCCTCGAGAAGATGTATTTTCTGGAAGAGGTCTTTGCCTGTCTAGACGCCCTTTACGGCCAGTTCCTTTCCCTGCGATTGAACCCGGAATGGGACGCCAAGACGAAACCCCATCTCAAGAAATGGTTCAATGACAGCGGCCGCTGAGCCTTGCCAAGATTCCTCCTGGCCAAAACACCCAACCGCGCTCCAGGAGGGTGTCGAAAAACGCCTCTTCGCCGTCATCCCTGCGAAAGCAGGGATCCTGAAGCACCTGAAGCCGATGGATTCCTGCCTGCGCAGGAATGACGCAAGGGTGGAGCGCACTAGTTAAACAGGTAGCTGAAGATGAAGGTGATCTGGTCCCGATCCCGGAAGGCGCCGAATCCGGCCATGTTCCCAACGATTCCGCTGTACTGGATCATGAACCGGAAGGGTCCGAAGATGTAATTCACCGAAGGCTGGAACATCCACACACCACGCGCGTCGTAGGCCACGACCATTTGCGGGACGATGTCACCGCCGTAGTAGTCGGTGTTCATAAGAAAGGTGAAGATGCCCTCGAGTTCCTTGGCGGCAGTGAAATTTGTCGCCTCCGGATACAGCGCCAGGGGCACGCGCATTCGATCGTCGTAGTCCTGCACCCAGGTACCAAAGTACTGCAGGGACATAAAGAACGTTCTCTTGGGGTTCAACGGCCGGAACCATATGTTTTTGTCGAGTCCGATCACCCACTTCAGCATATCCTTTTTCGGAATCTCGCCGTTAGCAGGTAGGCCCGGTATTCCTGGAATTGAAATAGGGAGGGGAACAAGCGGGGTATTGATCTCTGGGATGAAGACAGGCTCGTCCCAGAACCAGGCCACCTCTGTCCGGACGATCACATCCGTACGCTTCTCCCAGAAGCTAAGCGAAGCCCCGGTGACCTGTACCTGCGGAAAACTGATCTCTGTCCACGCATCGAGCGGACTCTCCCCGACCGCCAGACGCAGGGCCGGTATGTCGAGATAGCTCTGGTAATGGCCAATGCTCACGTTGAAATTGTCTGCCAGCAGGCCCATCACCCTGACCCCCCACCGGCTGTTCGACATCTTTTTGCCTGGGGTAAGCACGAACGTCGGTATCGGTGTCTGCGGTTGAGGCGCCGAATAGGCGCTGCCGACGGGCGACATGGGAGCAACGCGCACGTCCAAATTTCCGGGCACCCAGAAGCCTTCCACCGTCAGGGCCGAGACAGGCCCTACCCTGCCGAAATTGTAGCTCCCCCGCAGCATCCACAACGGGATGCGTCGATCGTCCAGATCCTCAAAGACCCCCCCAAAGGTGTTGTCCAAGGGATTGATTCCGTCCAGGAGCCGGAAGACGTCCGTCTCGCCCCAGGCCAGGCTCTGCCTGCCGATGCGGAAGAAAACCGGTCCCCGGGACAGGTCCACATAGGCCTCCCAGAGATCGTATGCCTGCTTGAAGTTGTCGATGTTCTCCTTGTCCTGGTCCCGAACATCCTGGAAGGGCTGTGGGCCGACATCGTATACGGCTTCATACATAAAGCGCCCCACGAGGTGGTATTTCGCCTTTATTTTCAGTGCCTTAAGGGGGTACAGGATATCGAGTTCCCGGGTCAGTCGTTTGAGATCGTGGTTGATCTCGATCATCGCCAGGTTCCGCCACTGCACGAGGTCTCCCACCTTGATGTCTATGGGCTGCGTGAAGCCGTCCGAATCCTGGAGCCGAATCGACACCCGGCTCTGGACCTTGCCGATGACCTCCAGGGTCTTCTTCTTGGGATCCACATAGAAGGCCCCTGTGGTCTGCACAAACACAAGAAGGAATATGGCGCAACAAAACGTGGAAAGGACCCATCTTCTCGATCCCATGGAATTCTCCCTTTCTCGTCTCTCTTGCAGAGGGCCGATCTCGCCTCCGATTTCAGTCTACTTGCAGAATTTCTGAAACCCTGCCAGGGAAAAGTCATCCGCATCCATCTCGGCATGAAAGTTCCAGATGTCCGTCGGGCTTGGACCCGTGATGATCGTCGCGTGCTTTGACCGCTCGTCAATCACTATCTGATCCCCTATGTAGGCGAGATGAAATCCCTTGTCTTCACTCTCGAAGTACCTGGGCTGCCCCATAAACGTTTTCCAGTATTTGCCGGCCTTGTCGTATATTGTTTTGTAGACATAACCCCATGTTTGTGTATGCACCCAAATGTGCTGAATCCCATAGTTGTAATATGGGTCCTTTGCCTTCATTTCGAGGACATAAACGGGCATCTTCACCCAAAGCCAATTCACCGGGGCCCACGGCGGGCCTTGCCATCCCTCTTTCTGATAACCGTAGACCATGACTTCAATGTTTTCCGATGTCAGCCACCCCTCTTCCTCGCCTTGGACGAGGCGGCCCGGCGCTGCCGAGGGAAAGGGCACCAGGGCCTCCTGTTTTCTCAGGAACTTCCACTCCATGGCGGTTACTTTCCCGTCATACCCACCGGCGTCGTCCACGGAGAGGTCCGATCCAAATAAGGCATCCGAACGGTTCCCAGAACTCATCCGGCGCACCCTTCGAATCGCCGGCACATACGCAAACGTATTGTCTTGCTTCTGGGGATCGAAATAACGCCATGTCATGACTGCTGTGCCGGCAATATCATAAGGACTCATGGCGAGAAAAATCTGATACTTCTCGACACGATCCGGATTTCGTCTTGCCAAGGATTTCGGGTTCCCATCCATCACCATGTTGTACAACGTCCCTTTCGTCGATCTTCCATAACCCGAGCTTTTCACGTAATCTGTGGAGAAAGGGCCGATAACATTCCCTGCAATGTATTGCGTGTAACATATATTGTACACCATCTTCTCGCTGGCCTTCGGGTCATCCGGATCGATTTTCGGAAAGGGATGACCGATAATGTGCTCCCCCCTTTTGCCCGTTTCCTTCTCCACGATCCAGTCGTTCTCGTCCAGCGCATACTTGCCCATGTTTGCGCTCAGGGCTTTCAGGGCATAAGGAGGTTGAAAGTCGCGAGCCTTGTAGTTCAGTTCACCGACTTCGAGGACAAAGTCACCCTTTTTGATCCAACCGAGCAACTCTTCAGGCACGAGGCCCTCGGCCTTCTCCCAGTTCGTCTTGTCGATCACATCGCCAGGGGAAACGTCGGCGAGGGCCTGTGAGTTCATGAGCAGGATAAGAAACGGTGCGAAGACAAAAACCGTTTGGAGGCTGAATCTCCTCATGGTGTACCCCCCCTTTGATATATGAGAATTGGCTTCCCTCGAAGTTCTAGGACCTTCCCTTCGCGATATCCTTCATAAATCTTAGTCGCACTGCCGGCATTCCCGTTCACTCACCGTAAAGCGACCATCTCATGGAGTGTTTGTCCCTTCTCTTCATAAGAAACACCATCGATCACGGCCTTCAGGGTAAAATCGGACCGGAAGCGGAACCATCCCGGATGGCCAATGAAGGTATTGACCCCCCACTTCAAAACTGGATTCATGTCCTCGAGAAAATTATGGGCATCAATAACATCCTTTACCTCCAATCGTAAAGTCAATTTTTCCGGAACCTCGATCTCCAGGAGGCGAGGATACTCCCTGTTGGCCGTTTCGTTGAAGATGGGGTCGCTGTCCTTCAGGTTCATCTCGCCCGTGCTGTAGACGACTCTGTCTTTGTAGGCCAACATCAGAGGCTTTGAGGCGACCTCGCCGAACCTCCGATTCGTCTTCACATAGGCATACAGGAGGGTGAAGTCCTCGGTGTAAACCCGGCCCCAGTACCAGTGGGAAATGACCTTCTTCAAGTCAGCGGTTTCCCAGTTGTGGTCGTGATACCCGATGCCTTTGGCAGGGATGGTTTCTTCGCCGATCTTGATCGTTCCCTCCACCCTGGCCCTGGGCACCGCAACGACCCATGCGAAAAGGCCCTGATCACCGTAATCGGTCTTCCCTCCCCCGGGCCTCCAGCCCTGGATTTCGGAGTGGAAGGTCAAGTCCGCTTCAAGTTCCCCCTCGGAAAGGAAGAGGTGGTACACGGGAAGGCCACCGCCCTCCGGGTAGGCGGCGTAGGCATGGTTCTTCCCGACCCAAACGTCGCACTTTTCCTCGGAAACCCGCAGATCCGACTCGGGATAGGACTTGATGACCTCCACCTTTTCCCCGGAGGGCCTGTAAATGTGCAGTTCCATTCCCGGCTTGTGGGTCATCATCTCCGAGGCCCACAGGAACCCCACGACCAGATACCCGTTGTCGAGTCGGGCGTCGAAGTACCAGTGCTCGACGTAGTTGTCGTCCTCCATAGGATGTACGCCATCATCCTCGGGCCTGGTAGGGACGATCTGTTCGTCTCTTGCTCCCGGACCTGTCCAGGCTTCCGTTACCGCCTGCGGCTCACCAAAGAACCCACAGCCACTGATGCTGACTGCGAGGAGAAGGATCAGGAAAATGAAAAGCGTTCCTGTCTCACGGTTGCTCATGTGTATCCCCTTTGTATAGACCGCTACAAAATCCCATCATCTCTCAATCGTCTTGCCAAATTCCGCCCTGCATCTGCCGGGGTTTCCCCATCAGCGAGTTGGCACTGCCCCTGGCGCATCTCCGGGGAAAAGAGCCTTTTCAGCACGAGCCGATTCTGTGGGGGGCTCTCGAAACCGATATCCGACGCACCCCAGGCCTTGACGGGCTTCTTCTTCGCCTCCCTGCGCTGGATCATCGTAGGGTATCTCATCTCCCCAACCTCGTTGGTCGCGACGACCACGGCCGGAAGCGGTGCCCTGACTGTCTCGTATCCGTTGGGATGGAGCCGTTCCACCACTGCGTGTTTCCCCTGGATCTCCACCTTCCGTGCCAATGTGACGGCCGGGAGCCCCAATAGCCCGGCCAGGAAGATCCCCACCTGGCCCGCATTCCAGTCCGCTGCCTGTCTCCCCGCGAGGATGAGATCGTACGCATCGATCTGTTTGATCGTGGCTGCGAGAGCGGAAGCCGTGGCAAAACTGTCGAGACTGCCCGACTCGAAGGCCTCCCCCTCTACCTTCACCAGATCGTCCGCCCCCACTGCAAGGGCCTTCTGCAGAACCGCGTTGGAGACCCTTCTTCCCACGCTTACCACGGTGATATTCACTTCCTCCCCGTGGGCATCTTTGATTCTGAGAGCCGCCTCGAGGGCATTCTCATCGAACAGGCTCAACACCGGCGGTATCCCTCTCGGCTCGACTCTTACCGTTTCGGGGTTGATAGCGAAGCAGTCCTGAGGGCCCTCAGGGTCGGGCACCTGTTTTATACAGACGATGATGTTCATCCCCGTCCCCCCTGTCGCAGCATGCTTTTTATGGCCTCATGGAAGGCGGGCACCACCTCCTCGTGATTTCCCACCACCCCATAATCCGCGATCTTGAAGATGTTGGCCCTGGGGTCCTTGTTGATCGCCACGATGGTCCTGGAGGCACTCATTCCGGCAATGTGCTGGGTCGCGCCGGAAATGCCTACGGCTATGTAAACCGACGGCCCCACCTTTTCCCCTGTCTGTCCCACCTGTGCCTTTGGAGGCGCCCACCCCAGGTCCACCGGTGGTCTGCTCGCGCCCACTGATGCGTTCAACAGGCTCGCAAGTTCCGCGAGCTGCGCGAAACCCTCGGGCCCGCCCATACCCCTACCGCCGGATACGATGATGTTCGAACTCGTCAGTTTGGGGCCCTCTTCCTCTTCGAAGACCCGTTCGATGACTTCCATCTCGCGGGCGGATTCGTCGAGTTTTAGATCAAGGACGATCACTTCGGCGCCTGCGTCATCCTGCCTCTCCGCAGGGTCCAGAGCCCTGGATCGAATCGTGACCAGATACGGTTTCGTGGTCAGGGCGTAGGCTGCCATAACGTTGCTGCTGTAAACAGGCTTGATGAAGTGGATGTCGCTCTCGTAAATCTCGAAGCCGACGCAGTCGGTGATCAATCCTGTATCTAAGGCAAAGGCCGCCCGCGGGGCGAGATCGATCGATATCAGTGTTTCCCCCAAGAGGATCGCCTTTGGCTTCAAAGTCTCGCTCGCCTTCAGGAGCGCGGAACAGGTTGTCTCCGGGTGGTACGTCTCGAGCAGGCGGTGATCCTGGACATACACTCGATCCAGTCCGTAGTGGGCCAACTCCTCTGCCGCTTCACCCACAGAATTGCCCAGGATAAGACCATGAACCGCACCACCGAACGCATCCGCGAGCCTCCTCGCTGCAGTTATGCACTCGAGCGAAATGGCCAGGATGCTCTTGTCCGGGCCGAGTTCAACAAAGGTCAAGACCGAGTTGTCATGATTCATTCGTTTTCTCGATCTCCTTTTCCAGTTCATCGATCGGGGGGATGTAATGGGACCCGTCTGAGGCATTGTTCGGGTCGAAGGCCGCCTTTATCTTTGCCTGCCAGCGATGGTAGTCGTGCATGATCGGTCCGTGCTTGAGATACATCTTGTGTTCCAGGGCGGAGAGCCCGAATCCGAGCGCATTCTTAATGGCGACGTCGGTCGTGGCATGGAGGAATGCGGTCCTCCCCTCTACGGTCTGGTCCTCCCTGCGACGGTCGAACATGGCGATCTCTTCCATGTGTCCCCAGTTGCTCGTTCCCTCATAGATGCCGCCCCAGGTGCAGTCGGCCATGTCATCAAAGAAGGTCCCCTTGTCGATGTGCTCCTGTTTGAGCTGCTCTCCTATTTTTGCCTGCTTCACGCAGCAGTCGTATTCTGTACTGCTCCCCAAGCTCGTGATGAACGCCCCACCCGGCCTGAACGCCATGGCAGGAAAGACGGACCTGTTCACGCCCCACCAGAACCCGCCGTGGACCGGAAGGTGGCTGTTGTCCAGGATGTAGCTGTCTGTTCGATCGACGATCTTCCTGAGCACCTTTTCCTGATAGTCGAACTCCCGCTCCGTGTGTGCGGCGATCATGAAGAGGGTCATGTGCTGAAAGCCTTTCAGGATGGCTCTCGTGGCCGGCGACTCCAGGAGTTTCCGCATGGCCCTGGGCGCGAGAAGCCCGAACATGGCCCCCACAGCTCCCTTGCAGTGAATGTAGCCGATCTCGGCGTTAGCGATCTCGTAGGCCAGGTCCCCGAATTTCTCGTAGCTCGGTGAAAACAGATAGTACAACTTGTGGGTTGACGGCACATCCTCGGTCGTTGCATCTGTAAGAACGCCCTTGACGTTGACCTCTGCCGGTCCGTTCGGCCAGGGATACAGCTTTACGGCACACTTTGTGAATACGCCCAGGCCACCCTGGCTTCCTCCCCACCCCCGCATGATCCCCCTCAAACTCGGCCCGGGACCGTCTCCGCAGAACCACCCACTGTCAGACCCGGGTGTTCCCAGCCGCAGGAGTTCCCCATCGGGCAGCACCCATTCCACGCCAAGCGGGTTTCTTCCGCTGTAGCTCGTTGCCAGGCCGGTCCACCCGTATCCCCATCCTGCCGTAACGCTGGCGAGCTGGGAGGTGTTCGGCCCCGCACCGATAATGTGGCAGTTGAGGCCCCGTTTCATCGCCTCGGCTTGAAGTTGGGAACAGCACACGTAAGGTTCCACTACGGCAAACATGTTCTTTTCGTCGATCTCGATGATCCGGTTCATTCTTCGCAGGTCGATCTGCAGCACGCCCTCTTGCCCGGGCCCTCCCCAGGAGGCCCATCCCGTGGAGTGTGCCTTGTATTTCACCCCCTGCTCGTTGCAGATCCTGACGATCTGCCGGACCTCTTCCACCGTCTCGGGAAGGACGGCCGCCGCCGGCCTGTAGATCCAAGCCTCCTTGGCGAGATTGACTGCAGGCTGCCACGCATAGCTGTCGAGTATGGCAGGTTCCTGGGTGATGTTCTCCGGACCGAGCACTCCTTCCAAGGCCTCGTAGGCTTCCCCGGTCAACACCTTGCATTCCAGCATCTTATTCACCCTCCACGGAGAGTCTCAGAAGCTCTGTTACGTCATAGACCTTCAGCGTTTCTCCGGTTTCCGATACTGTATCGTTGAATACCCTTTCACACCACGGACAGGCAGTTACCAGAGCCTCCGCCCCTGTGTCCCTTGCCTCCTCGAGCCGATCCTTCGCCGCCCATGTGGAAAACTCAGGCTCCGCCTCGAGCACGCCTCCACCGGCACCACAGCACCAGCTGTACTCGCGGATGCGCTCCATCTCCACGAGCGTGACCCCCGGGATGGCCTTCAGGATGTCCCGGGGCGGCTCGAAGATGCCGAGCTTGCCCGTCTGTTTGTATTTCACGGGACGCATCAATTTGTCTTCCCCGTGCCATTCCTTGTAGATCTCCCCTCTCCGGCCCAGATGGCACGGATCGTGATAGGTCACCTTCATCGGGACCTCCCTTTCGGGCTTGATCACCCCCCCCTTGATCAGCGAATCGAGGCACTCCGTGATGTGAAGCACCTCAACATCGAGACCCTGCCCGGTCTTCGGGTACAGATACTTGAAGGTGTAGTAGCAGTCCGAACAGGGCGTGATCAGGGTCTTGCACCCGGACGCCCGCACCCTGCTCGCCATGTCCTCGGCGTAGTTGCTCATCTCCCCCTGATAGCCAACCTCGTATGCCCTGCCCCCACAACACCCCTCCTCCCGGCCGGCAATACCGACATCCATCCCTGCATCCCGCAGGAGCCGGACACCGGTACGCGCAATACCCCTGAGATCTTCATCGTAGGAATACCTGCAGCCGGCGTGGAACAGCACCTCGACCTGTTGCTGGTTGATGTCCGGGATATCCAGGCCCTCGGCCCAGGCTCCCCTGTCGGCCTTGAGCATCCCCACCGTGTTGTCCTCACGCTTCATGCTCTCGATCATGTCGAGATGCTCGGGAAGCACAAAACCCTCCTGCACGCAGGTTGCCCGGAACTCCAGGAGCACATCCGCCAAATCGATATCGTCCCGGTAGGCCTGGCAGGCAACCTGACATGCACCACACAGCTGACAGCGGTAGACGACCTCGGCAACGGCGTCGGTCAGTTCGCTCCTATCGTCCAGGATCGAATTCGCCATGTTCAGCTTTCCACCGCCTGAATAGGCGTGGAAGTTGTACCGGTCCACGGATGGACAACCCTTGGCGAATCGCCAGCTCTTGATCTGGAGGTGAGGCGTCCATTTGCAGTGAGAGCACCGCGAACAACCTTCCAT
>JAQYVQ010000590.1 GCA_030145435.1 Syntrophobacteria bacterium
GGTGACGCACCGAGGATGCCGAGGCGCCCGGCCGGCAAGGCGCGAGGAGGGCGAATACCGGGAGTATTTAACCGACGAGCAACACAGCCGGCCGGGATGGATCGGCAGCCGAATGCCATCGTATTTATGGTCTTGGCCACTAAGGAATGGCCGCCCTGAAGATTGGCTGCAGGGCGGCTATCTTACTTTTTGCCGACCCCTTTGAAAAAGGTGTAGCAGAACGTGCCGTCGGATTCGGTTGCACGGTACAGATCACGGATCCCTTTCTCCCACGCCTCCTCGCCGATCAAGTTCAGCGAGAGGGCCCGTTCTCTTGCTCCCTCCACCATGGCGATGAACGTATTCTTCGAAAAGCCCTCTACCCACCCGGGCCTGCTGGAATCCGCATAGACGATCCTGGGCGAGACCCGGACGTCACTAAATTCCGCTTTCATCAATAGCGGAAATAGCTGCCTTCCGATGAGGGAGTTTCCCCCGAGAAGGGCTTGCGCTTCGATGAGGCATTCTACCGTTCGCCGGGCTTCCCTGCTCTCGGGGTAGCAGTACCAGGATCCGTGATCACCCTCGATCACGGTGATCGACCCGTTCCTCTTCAACACCCCCCTCAGACAACCCAACGCCTCCTCCGGGTTCGGAAGATGTTCGAGCACGAAGCAAACGAAGACGTGATCAAAGGCCTCCTCCTCGAAGGGCATGTCAAAGACGTCCGCCGTCTGAAAGGTTACATTCGCTATTCCCTCTTTTTCGATCGCAGCCGCTGCCTTGTTCAGGGAGTCCTGCGACACATCGATCGAGGTGATCCGGGCCCCTGGGCTGTTCCTGGCGAGAAGAACGGTCTGCGCCCCGGTACCGCAGCCGCACTCCAGGACCCTGCTTCCCGGGGGATAGCTCGTGTCACCATGAAGGAGTGCATCGAGTGTGTTTGCCTGATCGGAAAGCCTGCAGTTCTCCCGTTCCGAATAGCCATGGACGTATCCGGCCTTGGTCACGGTAAATCTCCTCGATTCCTGTTCGTCAGTGGGTCTGGGTCCGAGAGAAGAAGTATAGGGGTCCAAAGAAGCATAGGGGTCCAAAGAAGTATAGGGGTCCAAAGAAGTATAAGGGTCAGGGGAGCCGTCCTCAAGCCCTGGGCCATGCTGTGCCCGGGAAGTGTTCTTGAAGCGGATAAAAAATGGCCTCCCCCTTTTACAGGGGAGGCCTTCGGAGGGGGAAGGAGGGTTGGGTTGAGGGTTGATCGGGATTCTCTGGTTGTTGCCTTCCTTGTATCGTCATCCTCGCCGTCGCCATCGATTCCGGCGGCGTCCAGGCATGGAGTGCTTACATTTCGTCCGGATCTTACCGTGCCGCATGGGCCTTGTCCCTTGCTCTTAAACAAGATGCGTGCCAGAGCGGGCGCAGAGGCGGGATAGTGGATCCAAGTATCTATTTATAATAGAGAAACTGGACAAGGAAAGAAGACCCGAGCCCCCGTACAACGAGGGGACGAGCCTCTCATTCCGGGGGCGATTCTCTATTTGACACCGGGATTTATCGTTTTGA
>JAQYVQ010000039.1 GCA_030145435.1 Syntrophobacteria bacterium
CTTGCAGTAGGACATCTTCGGTCGATGATCGAATGCCTTGGACTCCCGCTCATGAGAAATGTTGCGGTGACAGTCGGTGCAAAGGCAGATGTTCTTCTTCAAGTGCCAACCGTACATCAGCTGATCGAGTTGCCACCGGTAGACCTTGGAACCGTCCTGGAGTCGAACCTCCACGACCTTCTCCAGCGGCCGGCCTTCCACCACGCTGCTGTGACAGCCCATGCAGTTGGGATTCACCGTCTCGGCGTGGGCGGAAAACGCTCCGCAGCGCCCCTTCCGGCCCGGCAACATCCCGTGACATTGCCCACACGTGAGCCCCTCTGCATGCCTGTCCGAGGCCTCCCACATCAGTGCAGGTCCTGAAGCCCGGTGGCACTCAAGGCAATAGGATCGATTCTCACGGGTAAAGAGCACCGTGCCATAGAGAATGTTGGCGCCCAGCACTGCGGCCACCAGAAGGCAACAGAACAGGAGGAATCGTCCTCTTCTCTTCGCCGCAAGATCGAGAGCCTCCCGGTCTTCCATCGCGGTGTCCTTCTTCCCACCTGCGTCCTGGCCTGTCGTCATGGCTTCCGTCAATCCGTTTCGTGATTCAGATTCCCGTTGACCGGGGCCTTCTCAACCCTTCTTGCTCTTCTCCAGCGGTGTCACCGTTACCGCAGTGTCCATCCATCCGGGAGCGTGCCCGTGCGGGTCCTCGGGCCATGGGACGACCTTCCTGGCGTTCCCACCGTAAGACTCGTTCTCCCACCACCGCCTTTGCCCCCCGGATTGCCGTTCCGGATCGGCCTCGTCCGGACAGGGAGTCTTTGATTCTCTGTCCAGCGTCGCGGCCGCCATGGCCACCGCCTCCGGGTGGATCCCTTCGGTGAGCCACACCCGCGTCCTGACCGAACCTGCCGGCCCTGTCAGCTCCACCCAGTCGCCGTCCCTGAGGCCAAGCCCTTCGGCGGCCTTTGGATGGATCAGCGCTGGATCGGCATGATCGATCTCATCCACCCAGTCACTGGGATGATCCAGACCTCCCCGGGTAGGCGAAGCGTGCAGGATCAGGGTCTTCCGGCTCGAGTCGGACCTTTTCCGTTCTCGTTCACCGGTGCCTTCAGCAATGCGGGGTACCGTTCGAGACAGTACGGACTTCACATCATACTTCTCTACACCCTTTCCCGTCCTCCCCTTCCCCGGGACCACAAGGAAGCCCTGCTTCTTCGCTTCTTGAAGCGCGCCCGCCGAGTTACCTTCCGAAAGGCTTCTTCCGAGGAGAATACGGTAGTAGTCCTCCACATCCCGGAACGGGAAGGCCTTCTTCCAATCCCCCCCCAGGCTGCCTGCGACCTCGAGCAGAAGCTCGTCCAGGGAACGGGTGTCTCCTTTTGGCGCACAAACCGGCTGCCGCAGGCTCACCCAGGAGGCAGGCCCTGCTCCGGCACTGGGCTGGAAGAGCCCCCAGGATTCAAGGAAGGTCGACGCGGGCAGCACAAGATCGGCAAGCGCTACGGTTTCGTTCCAGCAACTCGCCAGGGCAACGTGGAAGGGCACTCGGTTTTCGTCTCTCAAGGTCCTGGCGGTCTCGCCTGCGTCCGGGTCCGTCACCGCCGGGTTCGCATCATGGCTCAGGAGACAACCGATCTTCCGGTTCCCCCTCTCTAAATCCCAGAAGAGGGTTCCCCTTAGCTCAAGAGGTTCCCGATCAGGAACGGGCACGGGCGCGGGTTGCCGCCATTCAATCCTTCCAGGAAGCCTGTAGCCTCCTTCTCGACCGATGTTGCCGACCAGGAAGTTGAGGAGGAGCACCGCCTGGGCATCCTCCAGGCCTCCCCTTCTTGCCGTTACGCCGCTTCCAAAGATGGCGACCGGCCTGTCCGCCGTGGCAAACGCTTCAGCGGTCGACCGAATTCGCTCTGCCGGAACCTGGCAGAGAGCACCGGCCTTCTCGGGCGTCCAGGGCACCAGCAGCTCCCGCAGAGTGTCACGATCCACATCGGTCACACTCTCCAGGAAGGCGCGGTCCTCCCAGCCGTGCTTCAGGATCTGATGCGCCAGGGCCAGGGCGAAGACTCCGTCCGTTCCCGGTCTCAGCGGGATCCACGCGTGACTTGCCGCTGCAGTCTCGGAAAGCCGGGGGTCCAGGGTAATCCACGTAACGCCCCTCGCTTGGCCCTCAGCCCACTGACGGGCCGAGCCGACCAGACGTCGGATACTTCCCAGGGGGTTGGCCCCAAAATTGAGGATTCGGTCGGCCTTCGCAAGGTCGGGCTGTCCATCGAACCGGGGACCGAAGGATCGATGTGCCGCCGTCTCGACCGAGAGTTCATGGGCGTCCGCCAAGGCCAGCAGGCCTTGCGGATGGAAGGCCAGGAACCGCTCCACAAGGGGTGTGGCCTCCCGAGTCGGCACACAGACCGCCAGACCACCGGTCTTCGGTTCCACCTTCACCTTCGTGCCGCTCAGTGCCTTCGTCACGATGCCGAGGGCCTCTTCCCAGGGGATCTCTTCCCACCGACCCGACCCCCTGTTGCCGAGCCTTCGCAGGGGCTTCCGTATCCTCGAGGGCCCGTACATCATTTGGAGAGCGGCCGAACCGAAAACGCACAAAGCGCCCTGGTTGTAAGGATGTTCAGGGTTGCCGGCGATCCCGACCAACCGCCCTTCGTCCACAAAGGCGAGCAACCCGCACCCTGCCGGACACAGCCCGCACGTCGTCGGGGTTCCGTGCGTCACCCTGCCGGTGTAGAGAGAAACGTAGTCCCTGCCTCGTGGAGCCTCTGCGCCAAGGCATTGCCAAAAAAAGTCCGGCCCCAGCACCACAGAGGAGAGGCCTGCGACTCCCCCTTTCAGTAGTGTCCTTCTCGATACGCCTGACATT
>JAQYVQ010000049.1 GCA_030145435.1 Syntrophobacteria bacterium
TTCTTCATTCGCACCAGGAAGTTGCAGCAGCACCCGCAGCAGTTGCACAACACGATGTTGTCACCCAGGAAGTTGTTCATGTTGTGCACCAGGCCGTACTTTTCGCACGTTTCCAGAAGGGCGACGAGCGCTTCCCGTGAATGGCGCTTGGCGAACCCCCGGTCAATCATGAAGTCGGCGACTTTACCGAAATAGACACAGGCATCTCTCGGCGCATCTATCTTGCAGGGGTCCCCGCTCAGCTTCTTCTCCTGACGGCACGCGCACGCCCCCACGGCGAAAGACTCCTCCCGGTTGAGGATCGTGGAGATCTGCTCCCAGGTAGCCACTCGCGCGTCGCTGGGCAATTCTGTTTCCACTGCCAGGGTCCTCAGGCCCGGGGACCCCAATTGCTCGTTCGCCAATTCCGGGTTCTTGAACAGATCGCCGGCCAGTGCCTCGATGCCTTCATGCACCCCCCGGAGTAATTCCAATCGCCGCTTGACCCTATCGGTCTCTTCGCCCTTGATGGACTGAAACTCGAAGATACCGGGCACAAAGGGTGACAGAGAATACGCCTTCTGATCACCTTCCTTCTTCTCTACGAAAATCAGACCTTCGTCCGCCATTTCCTCGAGCAGCCGCCCCAACCCGGCCTCATCCCGATTCAGATGCTTGGCCAGCTGCCCCAATGCGTGCGCCCCGGTCGGAAACACGGCCCCCAATCCGGCCTGTTCCTCGGTGAACACGTCACGCAGGAAGGCCAGAACCGGCTCGATCAGAGGAAACTTGACCAGATTCTGATTCAACCGTTCCCCCAGCTTGACATAGATGTCTTCGCTCATGATTTCCACCTCATCCGGAGTTTCAAGGGGTTGATCCGTACGGATTCTAGCAGATCCGGGTGGGAAACGCATGCGGGTGCTTCTCTTCGTCC
Source organism: Syntrophobacteria bacterium (assembly GCA_030145435.1). Taxonomy (GTDB): domain Bacteria; phylum Desulfobacterota; class DSWW01; order DSWW01; family DSWW01; genus S015-6. The sequence goes on from JAQYVQ010000049.1 coordinate 917, forward strand.
GCAGGGGCAGGATACTGTGCGACGTGGCCTGCGGAGGCCTTACCCACCTGGTGTGGCCCCTCTCATTCAGACACGGGACGGCCCGTAAGGCAGGAGGCAACGACCCGGAAGACCTGTGGCGAGACCAGGTACTGGGAGTGGGACACATCGGGGAGGAACACGTTCTCGGCCCCGGGGTGGGTCATCCCTTCGGCTGGGACCACGTAGACGTCGCGGTTGGAGAAGATCGAGAAGAACCGCATCGGATAATCCGTCAGATCTTCTGCATTGAGGTTGCGGATTACATCACTTGCGGGCCGCAGAGAGCGGGTGAGTGTGGTGTTGGCATACTGGGCGGCGTAGGTTCCCTGGTGCGGGGTGGCCATCGTGACGAGGGTGCGTACCGTGCCTCTGAGCCCAAGTCGTTGAATCGCATATCGAGAGATGATACCGCCCAGCGAGTGGGCGACGATGTCCACTCGCGCTTCGCCCGTCGTTCGAAGGATGGAATCGACAAAACCTTTAAGATCCTCCGCATGGTCTTCGATCGTCCCGTCTTCGTACCCGAATGCATAGATGCGGCGGTGTCCGTTCATCCTGAGGAAGAGCCGCAGAGGCGACCACAACCCCCGGTTCCCCCCCAACCCGTGAACGAGCACGAGCGGCACAAGGCCGTCCGCACCCCGGTCCACCACCTGTTCGCGACGGGGCAGCAGCAGGGAATACGAGGACATCGAAACGTATCCCAACTCGCGCCACACATCCGGGTTCACCTTTTCAATGAGGCGCCCGATTCCGGCGCCCAGCTTCTTGGCGGCACCGCCGATCGCCTCGATCGACCCTAGGGCTAGATCTTGCATTTGCAGTCCTCACAGATCATAAAGGTGCGGCTTCCCGGGGCCCCGACGCTCATGAACGCCTCGCTGCCCTTCTCGATCGGCAGACCGCAGTGGGAGCAGGCAAGCCGTTTGTTGGCGATCATGGGCTGCCAGCCGAGGACGGACGAGAGATCTTCGTCGTCCATCCCTTTTCCGATGGCTTCCGCAATCTCGATACCGCTGTCCACGATGTTCTCGACCATGCGGGTCGAGTCCTCCAGGATGTTGCGCACGAGATTGGAGACCGGCACCCGCAACCGACGAGCCTGTGCAACCAAATTGTTGTACAGGGACGGGGAAACCCTGGCCTGGAGCACGCGGTCCTTGCGTTCCGCCTCCGGCCGGTTGCCCCCGTCTTTCTCCGGTTTGGGCCCTTGCCGCCGCGGTTTCTTCGGGGATGGCTTCTTCTTCATAACATACATTGTAGTACAAAATAATACAAAGTCAAGAGGATTCCCCACGCGACTGGAGGAGCTTCTGGCTCGTAGAGGGCTTGAACATCCCCAGATCCCGCGAGGCGATCTGGGTCAAGTGCCCGAGGATCAGGCCCTCCACGGCGTGGGCAGAGGCTGGATCGAACTTCTTTCGGTTGGCATAAAAGGAATCAATGGCGGAACAGAGCATTTCGTCGCACCGGCTCCGGAAGGCGAGATCCTGAGCGCAGCTTTCCCGGTCGGTCTCGCCGAGGAAGGCCTTCAGATCGCCCGGAGCCTCCCCTCCCCTCTCCTCGATGGCGTCGACGATCTTCCGGATCGTCTCACAGCCCGTCTCGATCTCCTGCTGGATGAGTTCTGCCTTGTAGTCGATGCGGTCTGTCAGCTGGTCGAGCAGAAAAACGGCTGCCAGAAGCTGTCCACGGCCGTAGTCGGACTCGATCAGGGGCGCGATCACGTGCTCCAGGGCGTGGGTGATCCGGTGCAGGTATTCCTCCGTGCTGATAAACATGATCACCCCCCTTCCCGGGACGAATGGTGCTTGTACAGTTCCGTGAGCAACGCGAAGGTACTGAGGTAATGTGTCATGCTGAACACGCCGATCCGCAGGTCCAGGTCATGTCTCGTCCGCCAGGCGCCGGCGGCGGTGGCCCCGATTCCAAAGGACTTGAAATTGTGGAGCATGTGATAGAACTCGAGCTTGTCCATGTCGATCTTGATCCCGCTCGCCTCCTCGTAGCGCGGGAAGAATTCCTCCTCGGGCAGAAGATGACTCAACCAGTTGTGCGGCTGGGCCGAACGCCACGCCCCCATGATGTAGGCGATGTCGTCCAACGGGTCGCCCAGGTGCACGAGTTCCCAATCCAGGATGGCCAGGATGCGTCCGTCCCGCTTGATGTAGTTGCCGGAACGATAATCGCCGTGGATCAGGCTGACCCGGTCGTTCTCCACGAGGTTGTCCTTGAGCCAGTTCGCCGCGTAGGCCACGACCGGCTTCTTCCCGAAGCCGGCCCGCGCGATTCGGTCCTCCCAGAATTCGACCGCCATGCGCGCAGCCCCGGTGCCCGGTCCGGGAACCCCGAGGAAGTCCAGGCCCAGAGATTGCCAGTCCGCCGTATGGATCAGGGCAAGGTTCCTGACAAAATCATCTGCCAGGCTCTTTCGCTCCTGGTCGTCCGGAATCAGCCGGAAGTCCGGGTCAAAGGAGATGGGAGGTGGGAAAGGGATGTCCCCCTCCACCTTCTCCATCACGTAGAAGGGCTGGCCCAGGACCGCCGGGTCCGGTTCGTACCAGAGCGTCGTCGGCACGGCCACCTCGGTCCGGTTGAGGGCGCTCAGAACGCGGTACTCGATCGACACGTCATAGTTGTCGTCCATCAGTCCGATTTCGGGCGCCTTGCGGATGATGATGTCCTGCTCCACCGGCCGGCCGGCCCTCCTGTACGAAAGACCGAGGCTGTAGGTCTCCATGGACCAGCCTTCCAGGTTCTTCCATACGCTGGTGACCGACAGGGCTTCCGCATCGAGCTTTTCGCTCAGGTAGGTCACCGTCCTGGGGTCATCGAGAGTCGGCATTC
>JAQYVQ010000083.1 GCA_030145435.1 Syntrophobacteria bacterium
TCGCAGCAGTTTCACTCATGGCAGTGGCTTTCTTGGGGGTGGGCGCAGCCCTCATGACGGCATGCGCTTCAGATGACCCGCCCAAGATGACGAAAGAAGAGCTCAAAGGAAGGCTCGGTGACCCTGAAGTGGTCATCGTGGACGTCCGCGCCGAAGGTTCGTGGGCGGAAAGCACGACCAAGATCAAGGGGGCCGTGCGAGAGGATCCGAAGGTCGTCCAAAGTTGGGTCCAGAAATACCCAAAGGACAAGACACTGGTCTTCTACTGCTCCTGAGGCAATGAGCACACCAGTGCCCGTGTGGCACAGGAACTAAAAGGTTGCGGTTACACGAAGGTCTACGCCTTGAAGGGGGGTTGGAAGGATTGGGAGAAGGCCGGATTTCCAACCGAAAAGAAGTAGCACGCAGGAGTAATGCTGCAACAGGTCGGTGGCTCATCTTCTGCGGTTTCACGATTGGTGGATCGTTTCGTCAGGGGCTTTTCGGGAGATTCTGGCCGAGTTGCCCACCACGGTCAGGCTCGAAAGCAGCATGGCGGTGACGGCGATGACGGGATTGACCAGGCCCGCGAGGGCCACGGGAAGGGCGACCAGGTTGTAGACGAGGGCCAGGAAGAGATTCGTAATCACCGTCCTCGACGTGAGCCGCGACAGGTCCAGGGCAGCGAGGAGCCTTCGGCCGGAGAATGAGAGGATCGTCAGATCGGATGCATTCTTGGTGACCGTCAGCGCATCCCCCGTGGCAAAGCCCACGTCCGCGACGGCCAGCGCGGCCGCATCGTTGGCCCCGTCGCCCACCATGCCGACCCGGTGACCTTCACCCTGCAGACGGCGTATCCATTCCACCTTGTCCGCGGGCAGGACGCCTCCCTTGAACCGGTCAACGCCCAGCAACCCGGCCACGTACCCGGTGGCCCCTTCGGTGTCGCCGGAAATGAGATGCACCTCGAGCCCGCTCGCTTTCAGGTCGGCCACGGCCTGGGGCATGTCCACCCGAAGGGCATCCCCGAGTCGAATCATGCCGCAGACCTCCCGTGCCCTTGAGACAAAGACCACGGTTTCCCCACGATCCGCCCCCTTGGTGGCAGCTTCCTTCCAGGACATGGTCAAATTGATTCCTTCGGACGCCAGCAAGGCTTCGTTTCCCACGAGGACCTCTTCGCCTGCGTAGATGCCCTTCATCCCCAGGCCGGCAAGCTCCTCTGCCTGGACAGCCCCCTTCACCTCCGTGCCGACGGAAGCCGCATGCCTTCGGATCGCACGGGCCACGGGATGGTCCGAGCCCGCTTCCACGGCGGCGGCCAGACCGAGGGCATCCGGTCCGGAATATTTTCCCACGTCCTCCACAACAATGATTTGATAATCCCCCCGCGTCGCCGTGCCTGTCTTGTCGATCACGACAGCCGTGAGCCTGCAGGCCATCTCCAGGGCGTCACCGTTCACGACCAGTACGCCCTCCCTGCGCGCCCTGCCAATGGCGGCCACTCGCGCGAGGGGGATCGCGATGCCCAGAGCGCAGGGACAGGCAATCACCAGGACGGTGATCATCCGGACGAGGGCCACCTCGAGGGGACTTCCCGACGCTGTCAGAACGGCCCCGGTGGCAAGGGCTACGAGGATCACCACGGGCCCGAAGACGGCCATGATGCGGTCTGTCAGGCGTTCGGCCGGGTTCTTCTGCACCATGGCCTCTTCCATCAGCGTGATCATCCTTCCGATGGCGCTGCCGGAACCCACGCCCGTGACTCGAATCCGGAGTTCACCCGACACGAGCTGGCTGGCTCCGAGGACGGTGTCCCCCGTCCTCCTTGTCCGAAGCCGGGACTCGCCCGTGAGCTTGGATTCATCGACCCGGCCCTCCCCGGAGAGGATGACGCCGTCCACCGGGATCTGCTCCTGTTCCAGGGTTCGCACCACGTCGCCGGATGCCACCGCCTCGATGGATGCATATTGCTCGCCCGCTTCTGTCTCGACCCGGGCCTTTCCGGGAAGCAGCTCGTAGATCTCCTCCACGCCCAGGATGGCCCGGTATCGGATCCGGGCCTCCAGGTATTTTCCGAGGAGAATCAGGGTAATGAGCATACTGGCGGTGTCAAAGTACATGTGGAGGCTGCCGCGGAAGAGCTGATACACGCTCAGACCATATGCGGAGAGGGCACCGAGGCTTATCAGCGTCTCCATCACGAACCCCCCCACCCTTGCCGCATGGAACGCCCTTTCCAACACGGGAAACCCGCAGTAGAAGACCACCACCGTGCTCATCAGGAAGATCGGGACGCCCATCATCCGGACGGCCGCGGCGGACAGCTCGGTCAGAAACCCCTGGTAGATCCCGAAGGAGATCATCATGACGTTCACGGTCAGGAAGATCCCGACCCCCAGCCGAATCAGCTCCGTCCGCAGGGCCCTTTCCTGCTCCTCCTCGGTATCCGTTTCCTGGATCCCGTACCCCAGGTCCCGGATTACCCCCGCGATTTCGGCAGGCCCGACAAGCCTTGGAAGATAGGTGACCTTGACGCGATCCGAAGAGAAAGACGCAGATGCGCCGACAACGCCTTCCTTCTTGCGCAGGGACCGCTCGATCACCCAGGAACAGGAGGGGCACCACATGCCGGTCACCTTCAAGACCCGTTCCTCCGACTGCTCTCCCGCCGGCACCTCCGGCATCCCTGCCGGATCCTCCGGCACTCCCGCCGGGTCCGGTTCCAGACGAGCCAGGTCGCTCTCGTCGGAAGGAATGATCCCTTGCACCTGCATCTGCCGGAAGAGGGCGTGGCCCCGCATGGCCTCCGGGTCGGGGGTGCCGAGCATCTCTTTAAGGATCTCGAAGACGTGGAAGCAGCCGAGGCAACAGAAGCCGTCCTTGCGGCCACGAACGGGCAGCCCGCAGAGCCTGCAGGAGGTAGGGGGCGATGAAGGAGGGGACATGGCAGAACGAATCAGGGGATGGCCTTTACGGATCGGTTGTAGTCACCCGAAGGAATCGCCTCGCCGGCCTCTTCTCTCGCACCCAGCGATTGGATCCAGCGGATCAGCGACCAGCGGTCCTCGACGGAGACCGTGTACCACATGGGCGGGTGCCGCTGGATTCCGTAACTGATGGAACGGAACAGCTCATCGGCGGACATCTGCTGTATGTAGGGGGACCTCAGGTCCGTTGGGAGAGGGGCAAAGCTCTGGCCCACCGTTCCGTCCCCGTTGTACCTGGACCCGTGGCACTGGATGCAGAAATACCCGTAGCTGAGCTCACCCCGTGCGATCGTGTTTGGCCCGGCCGGCAGGGGATTCTCGAGGCTTCCCATGGGAGCGGCCTTGTACTGCTCTTCCCCGGCAGGCTTTCCGTCCTTGGTCGGGACCGCACCGGGGACCACCCCGGGCATCCGCGCCTCGTAGGGGCGAAACGATTCCTGGTCGTTCATGCGCTCGTAGCTGATCATGTCATCGAGGACATCGAAGGGATTGCAGGCCATGGCAACCAGGGCACAGAACACGAATGCCGGAAGACCTCGTTTCATTTGACAGGCTCCGTGGAGAATGGGGACTCGCCCGGAACGTCGGAGATGGCACCGTAATTCCAGGCCGGCGGCCCCTTGTCACCAATGGTCACGTACACGGCGATTCCGTACCCCAGGATACCGATGACCATCAAGAGAAGGATCAGCCAGGTCTTGATCTTATCCAGAGTCTCCGAGCCCTTTTCGCTCATATGGGAATCCCCGTGATAGCAAAGAACAGCGTCACCACAAGTATGTAGAGTGCTACGCCCACGTAAAGGCCCTTGAGCACGAGCGGCACCCCCGGTTCGGCGTGCTCATCCGGGCTGCCGTCTTCCTTCGTCTGCTTGCGGTAATTGGCGACCGAGTAGTAGATCACCACGGCAATCAGGACGAGCCCGACGCTGAAGAACAAGGCAAAGAGAAACGCTAGCGTTCCGTACAGATTGAAGTAAAACACGCCTTCACTCCTAACTGCTCAGGGACAGCACCAGGACGATCACGATCTGGCTGACCAACGCGCCCAGGATCACGACCAGGGAGATCGTCATGGACAGGGGCCACTTCGCAGAGGATGCATCCTTGGGTTGCGGCGCCTCTCCGGCCAGGGGAAAGTACCGCGCCCTGTCCTGGTCCTTGAACTGGCCGTTCGAGACCGCCCAGTAGAAGAGGGCCCCGCAAATCAGGATGCCGGCACCCAGGTATACTAGGAAGAAAAGATAGAACGTCATCGGTACGTAATCTCCTCCTCGACCTCGTAGGCTGCGTCGATGCCCTTCGGTTCGGTATCCGCATCGCTCTCGCCGATGAAGTACACAGCCACGTAATCCCCCACGGCCCAGATCTTCTCACTTTCCAGCTCCCGTTTGAAGTAGGGCATGGCCGTACCGGTGATCCCGTTCATGATCTGGTAGTAGAGGATTCCGCCCGTCGCCCCCCTGCCGTTCAACGCCGTGAAGTTTAACGGGGGCGGATAGAGTCTTGCCGCCGCGGGTCCCATCCCGTCTCCCACCTCGCCGTGGCAGCCGATGCAGAATCCCTGATAGATCCTCTTGCCTCTCTCCAGGCCCACCCTCGTCGTGGGGTACGGGTTCGGCAGCTCACGCCAGGGCTCGGGCACGTGGCCGTGCAACCACTCGATATTTGCCTCGGTGCCCGCTTCGAAGGCCTCGACAGCCGGCTTCTTCCACTTCCGCTGCCGTTCCATCCGAGCGTCAGCGAGTTTGAACCCCAGGGACTGCACATAGGCGATCAACGCCTCGAGCCGGTTAGATTCAAGGAACGCAAAGGGCGGCATGATCGACTCGGGCCGGGTGTGTCTCGGGTTGTGGAAGTGGGCCCCGTGCCAGTCGTCCGGGTGCTCGCCTCCTGCCTGGGAAAGGTCCGGCCCGGTCCGCTCGCTTCCGAGCAGGTTCGGCTGCTCGGCGATGTAGTCTCCCGACAGGGCGACCCGCTCAGCCCCCAGCCCCCAGTCGATCCAGCGCACGTATTGTGAGTGGCAGTAGGTGCACCCATTGGCCACATAGACATCGCGGCCTCCGTTCTCGAGTTCCGTCCTCGGACGATAGTCTGCGGAAGGCTTGTCCGAGATCGTCACCCCGGGAAGGATCACGACCACCGAGACCACGGCGGCGAACACGAGAAGGCTGCCCCCCAGGACGACATCGAGGCTCATCCTCATGATGCCACCTCCCCGGCACTCGCGCGTGCCCCCCCCGCTTGCGGAATGCTCCGGAGCAGATTATAGAGCCCGATCCACGAGGACACCACGATCATGGCCCCTGCCATCACGCGCATGACATTGTACAGGAACGTGGACGGCAGGACCCGGTAGACCCCTTCCCCGTGATACCAGGCATGTCCCTGGATCAGGCCGGAGATGGTCAGGACCACCATCATCGATACCACGCCCATGAACATCAGCCAGTAGTGGAGGTTTGCCAGTCTCTTGGAATGGATCGGCCTGCCGGTCATCTCCGGCAGAATGAAGTAGCACGTGCCCCAACCGATCATGCCCACGAAGCCCACCACCGCGAGATGAGCGTGAGCCGGAATCCAATGAGTGAAATGCGTGATCCGCTGCACGATCGGCAGGGACTGGAACGGCCCCTGGATGCAGACGACCAGGTACATGATCGTACCGACGAAGACGAACCGGGCGGCGGGGTTCTGGGTGAGCTTCCCGATCCGGCCCTGTGCGGTCATCCAGAGGTTCACCAGCACAGTAGCCACGGGGATGGTCATGGCGATGCTGTCCACGACCGAGATCAGCTTGAGCCATGTGGGTGCCGGCGCCTGGAGGAGATGATGCGTCCCGATGTGCGTGTACATGATCAGGATGCTCCAGAAACCGATCTGCGAAAGGGTGTGACTGTACAGCGGCGCCTTGGCGGCACGGGGGATGACGTAGTAGGCGGCAGCGACCGCCAGGGGAGTCATCAGAAGGCCGAGCACGTTGTGGCCGTAAAACCAGTGGATTACCGCGTCCGGCATACCGAAGATCGCGCCCTTCCAGCCGGCCCACATGCAGTTGCCTATGATGTAGGTGGCGGCCGAGAGCATCAGGCCTCCCACGAAGTACCAGACCGAGACGTACAGGACAGGCTCCTTTCGCCTCATGACCGTAACGATCAGGTTCCAGAGCATCAGGACAAAGGCCACCACGACCCCTATGTCGGAGGGGTAGAACATCTCGGCATACTCGCGCGACTGCGTGTAGCCCAGCGAAAGGGCAACCACGCCCGCGAGGAGGGAACCGTTCCAGACGAACAGGGAGGCCATGCCGAGCTTCTCGCTGAAGAGCGGCACCCTGACCAGCCTGGGCACGATGTAGAAGGCGGCCCCGATGAGCATGGTCACGGCAAAACCGAACATGACGATCGTCGTGTGCATGGCGCGCAGCCGGCCGAACACGAGCCAGGCGATGTTGCCCAGCAGATCCGGAGCAATCAGCTCGATCCCTGCCGTGATCCCGGCAAAGGTGCCGATCACCATCCAGACGCCCGCACTGATCATGTAGCCGAGGGCCGTGGCGTGGCTTTGCGTGTCCACTTGTGCCGATTCCGGACTATTCATGCCTCGTGTCTCATTTCTTCCTCTGGCTCTTAGCCGTTAGGTATTAGCTCCCAACCCCTCGTTCGTGCCCGTGCCCGTCCCGGATGCACGGGGATTGCCACGGGCGCAAAAGCGCCCTCGCAATGTCCCACAATTGCGGACATTGCAAGCGAAGCGAAGCAATCCCCCCGCACAATGATCTGGATGCCCCTGGATTCCCGCCTGCGCGGGAATGACGGGCCGCTTTCCCCTTTGAACTCTGACCTTTCACCTTTGACCTTAGTTATGACACGTCAACCAGCAGGACACGGGGGCGTCGTTCTTCCGATGGCAATCGATGCAGAAGCCCATCTTGAACTCGTGATGGGGAAGCCGATCCATCGTCTCCACGGCGCCGTGACATTCGGAACAATCGAAGCCCTTGAGAAGAATGTGCGGCTGGTGCCGGAACTGAACGTGATCCCCCACGATGAAAAGCCGCTTCCACGGGACGGGCTCACCCGTTTCATAGTAACGGTGCTCTTCCTGAATCCACGGGTGGTTACGGATGATGTAGTTGTGGCAGTAGAGGCACTTTGCCACTGCCGGGATCCCGGCCCTGGCGGATCGCGCCACA
>JAQYVQ010000086.1 GCA_030145435.1 Syntrophobacteria bacterium
GCGTGGAGTTCTTCTGCCAGCCGGGCCGTCGCCTTCGGATCATCCGTGTCGTCGATGATTCGGTCGGCCCCGAAGGAGAGGGCCAGTTCCCGTTGGAAGGCGTGTCGGGCCACCACGTAGATTTTGCAGGGGATCTTCAGGGCCCTGAGGACCTGGATGACACAGAGTCCGATGATGCCGGCTCCGATCACCAGCACTCTGTGTCCGGGTTCAGGCCTTGCGAGCAGGACGGAGTGAAGGGCCACGCACAGGGGGTCCAGCAGGACGGCCTGCTCATCCGGAATCGAGTCCGGGAGGCGAAAGAGCTGAGACCGGTGCGCGACCAGGTATTCGCTGAAGCCGCCGCCCGTGCGGTTGTTCACACCGATCGACTGGCCGGGCGGCAGGTTGCCGGCTGCCAGGTTCCTGCACAGTGCAAAGTCACCCTTTTGGCACGAGGAACAGGTCGGGGAGATCCCCCGGGGTTCACACGAGAGGATCGGGTAGACCGCCACGCGCTCCCCTTTGTGAAAGTCCTTCGCGCCCTCACCCGGTTGGTCGATCTCGCCCACGATCTCGTGGCCCAGGTACATGGGAAAGGAGATGAACTCCGAGATCGGGTTGTCGAGGGCCCCCTTCAGCGTGATCGCTGCCAGGTCGCTCCCGCAGATGCCGGTTAAGCGTGGGCTTACGCGAACCCACTCCTCCGAGGGAAGCTCGGGAACCGGCACGTCCCCGTAGACGAGGGGCGAAATCCTGCTTCCGTACACCCTCTTCGTGAAGAAGGACAGGATCTTCGTGGGAACGGCTCTGACCAGGGTCGGGTCGAAATAGAGTGCCTTCATTCTTTCCTGCTCCCTGTATGTCGATCCCGAAACGCCCTATGCTAGCGTATCGCTCCGGTGAAAATCCAATGGAGGGAGGAGACACCCCCCTTGCCGTACTGCGGGAAAACCGCTAAAAGATACCAAGACATGATTCCAGGCCAAGGAGGGAGAAAGGTATGTACGGACCGGGACAGTATGTCGAGCCCTTCGGGTTGGCAACCCTCTCGTTGCTCTTCGTAACGTTCTGCTTCGGCTTCTTCATGAAGAAGAACCCGAAGGTGCTGCTCAAATGGCACAAACGGCTGGCCTACGTCACGATCATCGTGGCCTCCTGTCATGCCACCCTCGTGATGCTCGCCCACAACCTGTAACCCTTGCAAGGAGAGGGACGCTCAACATGGCGGACAACCAATCGAGTCCTTTTGCCAGCCCTTCACCCGGACTTCGGATCAAGCAGGGCGGTCCGCCGCTTCGGCGGCCGGAACCGGCAGAGGTCGCCGCCTTCCCGGAAAGGGCGAGAAGCCTGATCGAGGGCACAGCGAAGTCTCAGGCGGCCTGCCTGGAGCGTGGTGCCTATCCTTTGGAGTGGGTCGAGGGCAGGCACTTCCTGCTCGTGGGGGGCACCGGCTCAGGCGTCGGAGGTGCTCTGGCCGCGGCTGTCTTGAACCTGCTCGGGGCCTCCGGGAGCCTGACGATCGTGGCCCGGGATCTGAAGCGGTCCCTGGGCTACCAGAGCGCCCTGCTCCTGAAGGAGAAGGCTGACCGGGCCGGGCTCGGGGAGCGATTCCAGTGGTTGAACAGGGGCGCGGCCCTCGAGGGGGAGAGATTCGACGAGATCGTGCAGGCGGTGAAGGAAGCGGGTGCGGACCGTGTGGTCTATGTGAACACGGTGGCGGCCGCCGTGTCCGGCCTGCTGCCCGGATATCCACCCGTGTTCGTGAGAGACGTGGACGAGGAAGGCCTGTTCGAGTGGGAACTTTCGCCACTCGATGAAAGGAGTATCGAGGCCACGAAGTTCACGATGGGTACCATGGCGGTCGAGTTTCCCGACGCCCTCGAGAAGGCCGGGGTCGCAGTCGAGGCGGCCGCGTTCGCCGACTGGCGCGGGAGCGTCGACCGAAGCAGCCGGGACCCCGCTTCGCCCGAATACGGCCGTCAAGGCGCTTATTCAACCAGCCTGTACCTGCCCAAGGAGATCATCCAGGCCGCAACCTCTTCCGCCTACCGTGCGGGGAGAAGGCCGACCATCGACTGCTTCCTGCCCGTGATGAAGACTCAGGCCCTGAGCATGGTGCCCGGGGCGATGGCCATGGCCTGCCTGTACGAAAGCCTGATGGAAAAGGAAGGCATTCGATGCATAGACCCGCCGGAGCTTGCCCTTGGTATGCTGGACCGGATCGGCAGGGCCGTCCGGGGCGAGAGCGACAA
>JAQYVQ010000189.1 GCA_030145435.1 Syntrophobacteria bacterium
GGGAGCAGGAAAGAATGAAGGCACTCTATTTCGACCCGACCCTGGCGAGAGCCGTTCCCACGAAGATCCTGTCCTTCTTCACGAAGAGGGTGTACGGAAGCAGGATTTCGCCCCTCGTCTACGGGGACGTGCCGGTTCCCGAGCTTCCCTCGGAGGAGTGGGTTCGCGTAAGCCCACGCCTAACCGGCATCTGCGGGAGCGACCTTGCCGCGATCACGCTGAAGGGGGCCCTCGACAACCCGATCTCGGAGTTCATCTCCTTTCCCATGTACCTGGGCCACGAGATCGTGGGCGAGATCGACCAACCGGGTGAGGGCGCGAAGGACTTTCATAAAGGGGAGCGCGTGGCGGTCTACCCGATCCTCTCGTGTGAACCCCGCGGGATCTTGCCGACCTGTTCCTCGTGCCAAAAGGGTGACTTTGCACTGTGCAAGAACCTGGCAGCCGGCAACCTGCCGCCCGGCCAGTCGATCGGTGTGAACAACCGCACGGGCGGCGGCTTCAGCGAATACCTGGTCGCGCACCGGTCTCAGCTCTTTCGCCTCCCGGACACCGTTCCGGACGAGCAGGCCGTCCTGCTGGACCCCCTGTGCGTGGCCCTTCACGCCGTCCTGCTTGCAAGGCCGGAGCCCGGACACCGGGTGCTGGTGGTCGGAGCCGGCATCGTTGGACTTTGTGTCGTCCAGGTCCTGCGAGCCCTGAAAATCCCCTGCAAGATCTACGTGGTGGCCCGACACGCCTTCCAACGGGAACTGGCCCTCTCCTTCGGGGCCGACCGAATCATCGACGACACGGATGATCCGAAGGCGACGGCCCGGCTGGCAGAAGAACTCCACGCACGACAGCACGCCTCGAGGTTCGTCAATCCCTTCTTCGTGGGAGGATTCGATGTTGCCTATGACTGCGTAGGCTCGGCAAGGACGATCCAGAAGAGCACGTACTGGGCAAACCAGAGGGGAAGCGTTGTGCTCGTCGGGGCCAGCCCGCCGGAGAGGTTCGAATGGAGTCTGCTCTTTTGGAAAGAGGTCCGGCTGATCGGCTCTCTGAGCTACGGCATGGAAACGGTCGAGGGCCGACGTCGACATGCCTTTGAGATCGCCCTGGAGATGATCGAACAAGAACGAATCCGGCTCGATCAGATCCCGGTCGCGACCTACCCTGTGGCCGGTTACAGAAAAGCGCTGAGAGATCTTCTGCAGAAGGGGGACAGCCGGCTCGTGAAGGCAGCCCTTACCCCCCGTCCAATCCGTGATGTTCTGTCCTGCGGTAGTACGACTCAGGGTCGGTCAGGAACTCTTCGACGTCCTTGAGGGACAGATAGTGCTCATTTTCGATCTGGGACAGAAGGGAGAAGAACTCCTTCTCCTTCGGGTTCTGAACGCTGTCCCGCAGCATGGCGTAACTTTTGGCCCCGTTTGCCTCGAACTCGATCGCGATCCGGATCGCCTCCAGATCGTCGTCGTCCCCCCCACTCTTTACATCCACCCCTTTGACAGAGTCCAGCAGGAGATTCTTGACAACCGTGTCCTTAACCTGGAGAGGGAGGGTTTCAGGCCACTTCTCCTGCTTCTCCCACTTGGCATGCAGTTCCTTCAAGCGCTCGTAGTGTTCGAGTTCCTCGTCGCCGATCTGCTGGAACATCGCCTTGCCGACGGGGTTCTTTGTCCGGGCCGCATGTCTCTGGTAAAAGGCCCTTTCCCTCATTTCGTTGTTGAGGGCTATCTCCAGGGCGTTGAGTCTCTCTTTTTCATTCATTCCATCAAACCTCCGTTCAGAAGAAAAGCCTTCCTTGTTAACCCATCAGGAATGTATCAGCAGACAAACAACC
>JAQYVQ010000209.1 GCA_030145435.1 Syntrophobacteria bacterium
CCGTGCATCTGGTCCAGCTTCTCCGCAAGGGTCATCTCAGCAAGGATGTCGGAGACGAGGGCCTCCACGGCCTTGTCCCTGCATCCGCAGAACCCGATCGATTCACAGGCAGGCGGGGTGGGTTGTCGAGCACCGTCGTCACTCGAACAACCCCACAGGAGTGGCCAAACAAATATGGCGAGAGGCATAAGCCCGAGGATTCTCATGGTATTGGTTACGTTAACCGAGTCAGGTTTATGAATCAACAATAAACATAAAGACGGCGGTCCCTCCGATCGATGGCACGACGGATAGAAGTCCTCGCGTGCCCGGCGTTACGAGACCTTGTAAGCTTGTTGAGAAAATGGGATAAGGGAAATGGATGTTCAGGAGGTTCCACGCGCCTTGAGCGAGGCACTACGTAGGACGATGGTCTCAGAGGAGTTCAAACAACGATTTGGCCAGACTCCCACCTTGTGGGCCCAGGCCCCGGGTCGCCTGGATTTGATGGGCAGCCACACAGACTACAACGAATGTTACGTGATAACCATGGCCATCGACCGGAACACCTGGATGGCTGCCCGGCCTCGAAGCGACCGGAAAGTGCTCGTCCGCTCTCTCAATATGGAGGGCGGGGGTGAGTTCGACCTGAACGACATCACCCACGATACGGACTCACCCTGGACCGACTACATCCGCGGCGTGGCGGCTGTGTTTCAGGACGAAGGGTATACGCTGCACGGCTTCGACGGCCTGATCCACAGCACCATTCCCTTTGGCAGCGGTTTGAGCTCTTCGGCAGCCATCGAAGTGGTTACAGCCACCACCCTGAAGATGCTGGCAGGCAATTGGGAGATCGAGCCAGTGCGACTTGCCCTGCTCTGCCAGCGCGCTGAAAACGAGTTCGTGGGCATGAATTGCGGAGTCCTCGACCAGTACAGTTCCGCTCTCGGTCAGACCGGACACGCTCTGCTGCTGGATTGCCGCAACCTGACCGCCCGAACCGCGACTCTGCACGATGACATGCGGGTCGCGATCTGCGACACCCGGGCCGAGCGAGAGTTGACCGGATCGGAATACGGTGAGCGGAGGGAGCAATGCGAAGAAGGGGCGCGTCGCCTGGCCGACTTCTACCCGGCCGTGACCCACCTGCGCGACCTGACCCTGGAGCAGTTCATCGCGCATGAAGCCGATCTGACGGAAGTGGTGGCCAAGCGCTGCCGCTTCATCATCGAAGAGAACCAGCGCGTCCTTGACCTCGCCGACGCTCTGTCTGCCGACGACAGGGCCGCCATCCGGGCGCTGACCGAGGTGTCCTATGCCGGGGCCCACGACCTGTTTGGAATCGGCGCACCATCGATGGAGGCCATGATGAAGGCCATGCGGAGCGGGCCGGGAGTGGTCGGGGCGCGGCAGACAGGGGCCGGTTTCGGCGGCTGCATGGTCGCCTTCGTGGAGGCACATGCGGTCGATGCCTTTGCACAATACGTCAGCACCCGGTATCGGGCGGAGACTGCGATCGAGCCGGAAGTGTACCCGGTCCGGGCGGCCGTGGGAGCAGGTCCGTTGGATTTCTCCGGGAAAACCTAGTAGATCAACAGCACACCCTACCCGTTCGATTCTCCCAACGCCTTGACCAGGCCCTGGATATCGAGCTCCACTTCGCGCGTCTGGCCGCCGAGTTCCATAAATCTCTTCATGCGGGCCTGTGCAGGGGCGGATTGGATGGCCTGCGTAAACAGGATGGTCTCTTCCCAGAGCCCCTCCGCGATCGACATCTCTTCCGCGTTCTGAACCGATTTCTTTCCAAGGGCAATGGCCTCGGCCGGAAAGGTGGCGATTCTGTAGGCAAGCTCTTCCACAAAGGGGGTCAGTTCGTCCGGGGGCAGTGCGCGGTTGATGTATCCGTACCGTTCGGCCAGTTCTGCAGTGAAATCAGAGCAACCGAGGACAACTTCGAGGGCCCGGGCCTGTCCCACGAGTCGGGGAAGACGCTGGGTGCCCCCTCCCCCCGGGATGATGCCCACGCCGACTTCCGGCTGGCCGAGCACGGCCTTGCCGATTGCACCGAACCGCATGTCGAGGCCGAGCACGAACTCGCTCCCCCCACCTCGCGTTCGGCCCTCGATCTTTGCGATGCTCACCTTGGGCATCCTCCGGAAGATCTCGGTTACCTTGCACAGGTCGTTGAGTTCGGGTGTCGGTGGTAGCGGCTGCCCACCCAACATGGCCAGGACGTTGACATCGAAGTGAGCAATAAAGAAGTCTGGGTTCGCGCTGTCGAAGACCGTTACCCTCACCTGGTCGTCTGCCAGGATCTCCCCGGCCAGCCGAACCAGCTCAGCGCACAGCTCAAGGGTGAGAAGATTGATCGGGGGGTTGTCGATCGTGACGAATGTCACACCTCTGTCCACACGAATCTTCAGGAATTGATACCCTTCGTAAGCCATCGGAGTCCTCCTTTGTGTTGGATGTATGCCCCAAGGCTACTTCTACTCGCGTCGTGTACAATTTCCCTTAAGCTGTGGCGAATCGGTTCACCACGCCTTCGGCCTCCCCCATCATGCGGTCGAAGAGTTCCTGCATGGAAGGAATGTCGTGCATGAGGCCTACGCCCTGACCGCAGGAGATGACGCCGGCATCGAGATCCCCTTCGTCATACATGATCTTTGTCTTTGCACCGCCCACGACATTGAAGATTTCTGCCGGGTCTGCGCTTTGGGCTTCCAGTTCCGCACATTTCTGGGCAGCCGCGTTGGTCCAGACGCGGTGTGTGGCGTGGATAGAGCGCATGATCAACATGGTGTCCAACTCTGAGGCCTTGACCAAGGCCTGTTTCAGCTTGTCATGTATCGGGGACTCCTTGGTGGCCAGGATCCGCGTACCGATGATCACCCCTTCAGCACCCAGAGCGAGCACTGCAAGCATCCCGTGACCGTCGGACACGCCGCCGCCGCCGATCACCGGGAGATCTACTGCTTCGACCACCCGGGGGACGAGCACGAGCGTTCCGATGTCCAGCCTGCCCGTGGCTCCCCCGTTCTCATAGCCCACCACCGTAACGATGTCCGCTCCCATTTCCTGGACCTTCAGGGCGTAACGAACCCCTACGCACTTGTGAATCCAGGTCATCCCGGTTTCTTTGAAGCGTTCGCATAAATCAGCGGGGGCCGAGTGCCCGGAGGTCTCCACGATCTTCACGCCCTTGTCGACGAGTACCTCAACGTATTCCATGTTGTCCACAGGCGCCAGTGCAGGGAACAGGTTGATGTTCACCGCAAAGGGCTTGTCCGTCAGCTCATACACACGATCGATAGCGTCAGCGAATTCTTCCTTGCTCTTGTAGATCGCCGAGGCAAGAATGCCCAGCCCGCCTGCGTTCGAGATGGATGCAACAAATTCAGGGGTCGTAATCCACATCATACAACCGCCCACGATCGGGTACTTCACCCCCAACATTTCCGTGATCTTCGTCTTGAGCATCTCCTGTCTCCTTCTCTCGAGTGGGAACAAAGGTTGCAGCGCATCCTTGGAAACGAAGTGAATTCAACTCTATACCTACCCGATCGTATATCATGGAGATCGATTTGACAAAACAACCGACCCTGATCGAGCCCCATAGAAATTCTTGACAGGATCTCTCTTTTATAGTACGGTCTGTATACGGTCGTATATATTCCGATAATATCAGAAAAGGCACACAAATGCAGTCGACCCAGAGATTCGTCCTCTTCCTGGCTGCCCAGGCGAAACATTTTCCCTTGAAGGATGCGGTTGACCTTGGCAGGCAGTTGGGAAAATCCCCACAGTCCGTAAGGGCTTGCGTC
>JAQYVQ010000435.1 GCA_030145435.1 Syntrophobacteria bacterium
GCCGTCGTCAGAGGGGAGAATCCTCAGTACAAAGACTGGCTTACCTCTGTATAAACCTGAAAGTGGACAAGCCTCTCGAGATGGTTGACAAGGGGCGGGAAGAATGCTTAGGATGGATCCTCCTCAGAGAGATGGATAGAAAGGAGCATGATCATGGAAGATGAAGTCCGAAAACACTTTCGCGGGATTCGTATTCTTGTCACGCTGGCCCTTCTCGCAGCCTGCATGTCCTTTGCGTTCAGCTATGTCCTTTTCAAAGAGGTCAGCATCCCCCTCGAGAGGATACGAACGCACGAACTCAACCTCTTGGAGGGAAAGGTCGATTACCTGATGTCCTCGGGCCTGGATGGGCGCCTGGACGTGGAGTTGCAGGCCGCATTGCCTGCAATGCGAGACGTGGCGGCGCAGACCTCCGGCGATCTTCAGGAGCAGGCGCAGAAGGCCCTGGCGGAGACGAAGGCGCTTCTGCAGATGCTTCGGCAGCAAAGGTAGGCCAGACCGGGGAATCGATCCCTTTCTCATGTTTTCTAGTTCACGTCTTCTCCTCCGGAGAGGGCAGGGGAAGAAGGTACCGCCCATGAGTCAGATCTTGCATCAGTTCGCCAAGAATGCCACAGAAGAGGTTCGTGCTTCCTTGACGGAATACAAGGGGCACAAGCTCATTGACCTGCGGATCTACTATGAACCGGAAGATGGCGAAGACAGACGCCCGACGAAGAAGGGGATCACCATCGACGTGGGGCTCTATCCCGAGTTGAAGAAGGCGATGTTGGAGATCGAAAAGGAGCTCATCAAGCAGAATCTCGTCGAGAAGGAGGCGTTGGAGGCAATCGTCAACGAGTAGGCTCCTCGGCTGAAAAGCATCGGATTTTCATGTACCTCCGGGATCGTACCCCTCGGTTTTCCAAAGACCTTCCCAATCAATTCCGAACCCCCTCCACCCCCTTTTTTAGGCCTTTCCGGGTACAGGGCGCCCCGGGAGGGGCCGGATTTCTTGAAACCATTCCGTACGGTTGTGGATCCTTACTAGAGATGAACAAAATGGGTGCAGAGAAGAACCGGACACCCCATTACGGAAAGGGAGAACCCGATGAAGGAAATGGCCCTCTTGCTCGGCATACTGGCCGCATGGGTCCTGCTGCAGTCCGTTGTCTTGCCCTATCTGGGTGTTTCCACCTGACTCAGGCCCAACCGGAAGGACGCGGTCGCGTCCGACAATGGAACGGACAAGGTTAGGCCCTGCAAGGTCAGGCCCTCTATGTTAAGAACGAAAGGAGAAAGGGAAAATGAGCGACCCGGCGAAGGATGAGAAGATTCAGCACGTATCGGACAGCACGTTTGAACAGGATGTCGTCGGCGCGTCGGAAGCCGTCCTGGTGGACTTCTGGGCTCCCTGGTGCGGGCCTTGTAAGCGAGTGGCCCCGGCCCTGGAAGAGCTTGCCCAGAAGCTGGAGGGCAAACTCAAGGTCGCAAAGATGAACGTGGACGAGAACCCCTCTGTTCCCGCCCAGCTCGGCGTACGAAGCATCCCGACCCTTGTGATCTACAAGGAAGGGAAGGTGGTCGACACCCGGGTGGGGGCGCTGTCCCTGGAGGAACTCGAGGGTTTCGTGAGCCAGTGGATATGAGCCCGATGGCCTATTCGAGAACAGACTCGGATTTTGTCAGCCGGGGGACCCGCTGTTCAGGGTGGCTCTACCTGCCGGAAGGCGTGCAGGATCCGCCGGTGGTCATTATGGCGCACGGGCTTGCCGCGGAAAGGACCTTTCGACTCCCTGCTTATGCGGAGAAGTTCGTGGGCAGGGGGCTGGCCACATTCCTGTTCGACTACCGCAACTTTGGAGGGAGCGATGGTGAGCCGCGGAACCTGGTGAACCCGTGGCGGCACGTGCAGGACTGGCATGCAGCCATCGCACATGTCCGCGGCCTTCCGAACGTGCGTGCAGAGAAGATCGCCTTGTGGGGGTCATCGTTCAGCGGGGGGCACGTCACTGTAGTGGCCGCAAAAGACCCGGGTGTTTCGGCGATCGTGTCGCAGGTGCCGTTCGTGGATGGACTGTCCACCCTCGACGCACTGGGGCCTGCCTACACGCTGAAGGCCCTTCTGGCCGGTTGCAGGGATCTCTGCAGGATCCTCACGTTCCGCCCCCCGTATTGCGTCCCGGTCGTCGAAGAGCCGGACGGATTCGGGCTCATGAACAGGCCCGACTCCAAGTCCGGCTATCTTGCCATCGTACCCGAGGACTCTTCCTGGAAGAACGAATGCCCGGCCAGGATCATGCTCGCCATCACGTTCTACCGGCCCGTATCCTTTGCCAGCAAAGTGAAGTGCCCCGCTTTTGTGCTGATCGCGGAGAAGGACTCGCTGATCCCTGCCAAGGCGGTGGAGCGCCTTGCTGCAAAGATGCCCCGTGCAGAAGTGGTTCGCGTACCCCTGGGTCATTTTGACGTCTACCTGGGTGAGCCCTTCGAAGAAACCGCGAAACTCGAGGCCGACTTCCTGGAGAGGCACCTCCTCGGTTAGGAGGCTGTTGAAAAAGTCCCATCTGCGGCGTTCGGCTTCATCCCTCGTCATTCAACGTACAGGAAGTACGCCTCATCGTTACATGGACCCCCGCCTTCGCGGGGGCATGCTTTGCCTGCCTTGCATCTCGAACTTCTG
>JAQYVQ010000453.1 GCA_030145435.1 Syntrophobacteria bacterium
TGGCGGCGAATACCTGAACGACCCCAAGCTCGTTCGGGCCCTTGTCGGGGATGCCATGGACGCGACCCTTACGTTCGAGGGTTTTGGTCACATCTTCTCGAGGGACTCCGAGGGGGGCCTCAGCAGAATGGCGCTTCCTCCGGGTGGGCACCGGGCCTCCCGGGCCATCAGCAGCCCCTGGCTGGGCGTCTCAATGTGCCATGCCATGCGGTCTGCGGCCGCGCGAGCCAAGATCGAGGTTCTCGAAGAGACGATCTGCTCCGAGCTCCTCGTGACGGACGGAGATGTCGTCGGCGCAGCGGCTCTTCGGATGATGCCGGGTGAGCCGGTGGCATTGCTGGCGAAATCCACGGTCGTTGCGGCCGGCGGGGGAGGGACCCTCTACTACCCGCACACGGACTGCATGCCTGCGGTCGTGGGTGACAGCTTTGGCCTCGGATTGAAGGCAGGGGCCGAACTCGTGGACATGGAGCAGGTCCAGTTCCTCCCCTTTGGCATCACACACCCGCCCGCACTGCTGGGTATCCCCTGCGGCGAGCCCTCCATGGCCGGGCCGTTCGGCAGGCTCCTGAACAACAAGCGCGAGGTGGTCCTGGAGAACATCATGCCCATGACGCGGGCGCAGGTGGCCAGGGTCATCGTAGAGGAGATCCGAAAGGGGGGCGCTACGGAACACGGAGGTCTCCTCCTCGACCTGACCCCGAACCTGGACAGCCCGGACGGCGAGTTCTTCGTCATGATGTTAAAGAAATTCGCAGGGCCCTTCCTGGAAGGGATACGCAAGGCCTATGGGAAAGAGGCCTTCGACTTCAAGGTGCCGTGGGATGTGCTCCCCACGGCCCATTACAACATGGGGGGCATCAAGACCGACCCGTCGTGCAGAAGCCGGGTGGCCGGCCTGTATGCCTGCGGCCAAGCGCAGGGGGGGGTGATGGGAGGCAACCGGCTCGGCTCGACGTCCCTCACTGAGATCTTTGTTTTCGGGAAGCGTGCCGGTCGGACCGCGGCGAGTGAGGCGAAAGGCCGGACGCCTGCGGACGAGGGCGTTGCCGGAGAGGCGATAGACAGGCTTCGATCCCTTCCGGGCTCGAACGGAAATAACCGGCCCGTCGAGTTGAAGAGAAAGCTTCAGACCCTGATGTGGGGAAAGGTCGGTCCCCTCCGTGACGGCGAAGGACTGAAGCAGGCCCTGGAAGGGATCGAATCGATCCGGGAAGAGGCGCGAGATCTTCGCATTGCGGGTTTCAGCCGGTGCAACCAGGAGATCACGGATGCGATCGAGCTTCCCCACATGCTCGTAGCGGCCGAGGCGATCGCGGTCTCTGCCCTTGAACGGCGCGAATCGCGCGGGGCACACGTGCGTGCGGATTTCCCGGACCATGATACGGAGAAGCCGGTTCAGAATATCCTCGTAGAGATGGCTAAGGGCGCGTGCAAGACACGGTGCATGGAGGCGGGCGAATGAGCATCCACATTTCGATAAAGAGATACGACCCGGACAAGGGCGGCGAGTCGGTATGGGTTGATTATGAAGTGCCCGCGCACGAACGGACCACGGTGCTGGAAGCCTTGATGAGTATCTACGAGAACCAGGATCCCACGCTGGCTTTCCGCTTTGGGTGTCGTTTCGATAAATGCGGTCTCTGCGCGGTGGAGGTGAACGGTAAGCCCAGGATGGCATGCTATACGGACGTCAAAGAGGGGATGAAGATCGGGCCCCTGACGGGCACGCCGGTTGTGCGCGACCTCGTGATCGACCGGGCCGCCTTCTTCGAGGCTCTCCGCGAACTGGAACTCTACATCCCGGAGCAGGGGGAACGCTCAGAGCCTCAGGTCATGCAGCAAAGCGAGGCGCACAAGAAGCTTCTCTCCTGCGTGGAATGCCTGGCATGCAACGCCACCTGTCCGGGCTACGACTTCGAGAAGAACCCGCTCCTCGGTCCGTACGTGTTCGTGAAGCTTGCGCAACTCCATCTCGACCCGCGGAACGAGATCGACAGGAGGAAGCAGGCTCGCGATCTGGGTCTGGGCGATTGTGGAGGATGCAAGAAGTGCTACTGTATCCACGGGATCAATATCCGGAAGCACGCAGTCGAGGTCCTGGTAGGCCAGTGAAGCGACTTGCTGAATGTCCATTACTACGCTGATCTGAAAAATCCTCTCTTCTACCCGCGAAGTTCCGAATCCTTCTTGAAGATAAACCCGGCAACAATTTCGAGGCTCGCCCGAACAGCGGCAGGGTCAATCTTGTCCACCGTATCTTCCAGGGTGTGGTAAGACAGTCCGTCCCGGATGAATTTGTTCTCCATTCCGAGCAAAGAGGTCGCGGCCACCCCGATTCTAGCGAACTCGGCTGCGTCCGTGGCACCTCCACCAGAAGTAATTGGCCCCTCTTCTGTCTGATGCCCCAATTGCCTGGCGATGTCCATGCATTCGTCGACCATTGCTTTCGACAGCCGGACGTATTGATTGACATCCTTTGTGAGAAAAGAAAGTTCGTTCACATTGTAGATAGATTCCAGGTTGAAATTATATGTGGGAATCGACTTCAGGGCCTCTCGGTTCTTCCTGCAATACGCCCGGGAACCACGCAACCCTGACTCCTCGGCGTCAAAACTCGCAAAGATCAGCCGGGTATGCTGCAATAGATTGCGATTGTTCTTCTTAGCTGACCCGAAGCGTTGGGCCAATTTCAGACTCATGGCCACCGCGACTAAATTGTCGCCCGCGCCTGGAGAGAGTTCCTTCGATTTAAAGAAATAGAATTGAATTCCGAATAGGAAACCAATCCCCCAGAAGATCCGCACAAAATGTGCAAATCCGGACGTGGAGACGTGAAAGAGTTCCGCAAGACCCCAGAAAACCAACAACAAGAGCATGAGATGATATACAATCAGCCCAAGAATGATGCGAGGGGCATACAGCTTCTGATGTTTCTTGAAGAAATTGAAGACGTACGCGCTGTCGTGGTGCCCGGAGACGACGATCTGCTGCTTCACTTCCCCGGCCGGTTCAATGAGCCCGCTTACGTTATAT
>JAQYVQ010000465.1 GCA_030145435.1 Syntrophobacteria bacterium
AATCCCGAGGAATGAGGCGTGCTTCCTGTACGTTGAATGACGAGGGATGAAGCCGAACGCCGCAGATGGGACTTTTTCAACAGCCTCCTAAGAAGGAGAACGCAAGATGCGGTTGAAAAACAGAGTGGCGATCGTGACAGGTGGCGGTGGAGGCCTGGGTGAAGGGATCAGTATGTGCCTAGCGCGGGAGGGCGCGCATGTCGTGGTGAGCGACCTCAAACTCGAGCTGGCGGAAAAGGTGGCGGCCAAGGTCAAGGAACTGGGTGTGAAGGCGATGGCCATCCGGACGGACGTGCGCAAGCCGGATGAGTGCAAGGAGATGGTGGACGTGACCATCAAGGAGATGGGCCGCCTCGATATTCTGGTGGCGAACGCGGGCGTGGACGGCCTTCCGACCGGTGACGCGACCGCCTCGCCGCTGATCGAGGACATCGAGGAGGAAGACTGGGACTTGGTCGTGGACGTGAACCTGAAGGGCGTGTTCATGTGCAATCGGGCCGTGGCGCCCTATTTTAAGGAGAAGAAGAGCGGCAGGATCATCAACATCGCGTCGGTTGCGGGCCGGCAGGGCGTTGACTTCCTGGCCCCTTACGCAGCCACCAAAGCGGGTGTGATCTCCTTCTCGCAATCCGTGGCCCTGCAGATGGCGCCCTACCACGTAAACGTGAACACCGTCTGTCCCGGCATCATCTGGACGCCCATGTGGGAACGCCTGGCCTCGTTCGCATCGACCAGCCTGCCGGACTTCGGAGGTGCCCCACCCGAGGACGTCTACAGCCTCGTGGTGCAGTCCATGATCCCCTTCAAGAAGGACCAGACACCCACGGACATCGGCAATGCCGTCGTCTTCCTGGCATCGGACGATGCGAGCGAAATCACGGGCCAGGCGTTGAATGTATGTGGCGGGATGCGAATGAATTAATCTTGGCCACGACCGGGAGGATCGCCGTTGTGTCGGATGGGCGTATCGTACCGTCAGTGTTCCGGCTCCGATTTGCTTGGGCTCCGTCTCTCCCTCCCCCGAAGTCGCCCGGCACAAATCTCCGCCGCAACACTGACGGCACGACACGCACCATGGGCCGAAGGGCGATCTTCCCAGGGCGGGGCCTTCGTATAGCAGCCGATAGGGATTTCGATGATATTTCATAAGGAAGAAACGTGGCGCTTGTAGGGATTATTGCAAATCCGGCGTCGGGCAAGGACATCCGCAGGCTGGTGGCCCACGGGAGCGTGTTCGACAATCAGGAGAAGGTCCGGATCGTGCGAAGGATCCTGCTCGGGTTGTCGGAGATGGGCGTGGACCGCATCTGCTTCATGCCTGACTACTACGGGATCGTGGGCCGGGCCTCCGGCGAGATCGAGATCGACGCCCACGTCTTTCCGCTTGAATTCACGGCCACCGGGGAACAGGAGGACTCCACCGAGGCGGCTCGACTCATGCAGGAGCAGGGGGTCACCTGCATCATTGTGCTGGGGGGGGACGGGACCAATCGAGCCGTGGCCAAAGGAAACGGCACGGTCCCGATTCTGCCGGTCTCGACCGGGACGAACAATGTCTTCCCATTCATGGTTGAGGGGACCATCGCCGGGATGGCGGCCGGGCTCCTTGCCTGCGAACGGGTGCCTCTGGAAGAGTGCTCGTTTCGATCCACAAAAATCGAAGTGCTCGTGGACGGAGAGGTAAAGGACCTCGCCCTGGTGGATGTGGTTGTGTACGACGACATCTTCACCGGGTCCAAGGCCATTTGGGACATGGACAAGGTGAGTCAGATCTTCCTCAACCGGGCGAGCGCGGACAGTATCGGCCTGTCATCGATCGGGGGCCAGATTCACTGCATCGGCCCAGAAGAACCCAGGGCCCTCTATCTGGAACTCGGCAAGAAGGGCCACCTTGTCGTTGCGGCCGTGGCCCCGGGATTGATCGAAAAGGTTTTCGTCCGGCACCAGAGGGTGGTCGAAACAGGGGAGGAGATCGAGATACGATCCGCCCCCTGCGTGCTCGGCCTCGACGGGGAGCGCGATTTTGAAGTTGAAGCCGGAAAACGGACAACCCTGCGAGTCGCAAGGGATGGTCCCACGGTGTTGGATGTGTCCAGGACGATGAGGGCCGCAATGAAAGCTGGTGTCCTGGGCCCAAAGTTATAAGACAGGTCATAAGTACGAACACATATTCAGCGTTATATAAAGGGCGGATATTGCGAGCGATAGCGAAGCAATCCCCAAGCCTCACTTGAGGGAATACGAAGCTAGGAGATTGCTTCGGTCGCTCTCGCTCCCTCGCAATGTCCGCAACTTTACGCGCTAGTTGGAGGCCAAGTAGAGGAGTTTGGGGGGTTAGGGACAGGCACTTAACTCGCTTGACTCGCCTCTAGCGAATTGAATCGGGCACGGGCACGAAAACGGCGGGCCAATACCTACCAAGAGAAGGAGACCCCCTTGAGCGTATACGCAGACCGATTCTGGATGAAGAACTGGGACGAGGGCATGACCGACCTGGACCCCTCGGAATTCGACACCACATACGTCGACATGATCAGGCCCGTCTTCGAAGAGAACGCGAACAAGACGGCCCTGGGGTACTTGGGCGTGGACGTGACGTTTGCAGAACTGGACCGGTACTCGAATCAGTTTGCGAACATGCTGCTCGAGAACGGTTTTCGAAAAGGGGACATCGTAGGGATCAATCTGCCGAACACGCCGCAGTACGTGATTGCACTGCTCGGCACGCTCAAGGCCGGGTGCATCGTATCCGGCGTCTCCCCCCTCATGTCGGCCCCCCAAATCCAGTATCAGATGAATGACCTGGGCGTGGGTGAAAAGCGACTCGGTTTCGTTACCCTGGACGCCGCCTTTCCCACACAGATCGCAAAGATCGCCGAGAAGATTCCCCAACTTTCCGTCGTGGTCACCACGGGTGTGGCGGCATTCCTGCCAAAGTTGAAACAAATCCTGGGAAAGCTCACCAAGAAAGTTCCGTCCGGAAAGGTGACTCCCCTGGCAGGGAAGACCGTCCTGGATTTCCACCGGGACATTCTCAAGAAGCAGTCAACCGATTCGCCGGACGTGCAGTTGACGCCGGACGATCTGGGCTACATCCAGTACACGGGCGGCACGACCGGCCCACCGAAGGGCGCCATGCTGAGTCACCGCAACGCCGTCCACAACATCCGGAGCGTGCTCAGATGGCTCGCGTGGGAAGACGCCGAGGGCGTGGTCCTGTCCGGCTTTCCCATGTTTCACGTCGCAGGCCTGACCATGTCCGAGGTCACGATGTATGCGGGGTGGACCCAGGTGCTCATTCCCAACCCACGAGACACGGACCACATCTGCAAGGAGATGGTGAAATACAAGGTGACCAACCTGGTGAACGTTCCGTCCCTCTTCCAGATGCTGATGGCCAACCCGACATTCAAGGAAATGGACCACTCGGGTCTTGGGACGTGTATATGTGCCGCGTCTCCCTTCCCAAAGGAGTCACAGGAGGAGTTCGAGAGTATCATCGGAAAGGGCAAGATACTCGAGCTCTACGGCATGACCGAAACCTCCCCTGTGTCGACCATGAATCCGATGAAGGGACAGCGGAAGCTCGGAACCATCGGAATGCCCTTCTTGAACACCGAGGCGAAGCTCGTGGATCCGGGCACCGGCGAGGAAGTGCCCCTGGGGCAAGCAGGGGAGATCTGCATCCGAGGCCCTCTGGTTATGCAAGGCTATTCCAGCAAGCCGGAGGAAACGAAGAAGGCGATCGATTCGGACGGATACATGCACACGGGTGACGTGGCCATCATGGACGAGGACGGCTACATGAGGATCGTAGACCGAACCAAGGACATGATCATCGTGGGTGGATACAAGGTCTTTTCGAGTAAGGTGGAAGACTCGATTGCGAAGCACCCGGCCGTGGGGATGATCGCCCTGGTCGGCGTAGATAACCCGAAGCGACCGGGTTCCGAGACCGTGAAGGGATTCGTTCAGCTCGATCCGGGCTACGGCTACGACGGCAACGAAAGCGCCCTGCAGGAAGACATCATCCGGTTTGCCAAGGAGAACTGTTCGCCTTACGAAGTTCCCAAGATGATCGAGATCATTG
>JAQYVQ010000476.1 GCA_030145435.1 Syntrophobacteria bacterium
CCCTCTTCCGCCAGGAGGTCGATCTTCTCCTTTACGCGAGAACGGGGCAGGCTCCTGCTTCTCCCCCTGGCGCGCGGGATGATGCAGTAGGAGCATGCGTGGTTGCAACCGTCCTGTATTCTCAGAAAGGCCCTCGTAGTACCTGAATGAACATCCGGCGACTCGAGGCCCAAGGACCGTTCCTTGGAGATATCGCCCGTCCGGATGGTGGGTGTCTCGCGTTTCTCACCGGTGGTGACCCATGCGGCAATATGTTGCTTCTCCATGTTGCCCAGAATGTAGTCCACTCCGGGAATCTCGGCGATCTTTTCCGCTTGAACCTGTGCGTAGCAGCCTGTCACGATGATCACCGCCGAGCGGTTCTGAAGGATCGCCTTCCGAACCAGTTGCCGACCCTTGTAATCGGTGCGGCCGGTTACGGTGCACGTATTGATCACGATCACGTCCGCATCCCCCGGCTCGTCCACAACTCTGTGGCCCTCCCCACGGAGGCACGACACCATGGAATTCGTATCATACTGGTTGATCTTGCACCCGAGGGTGACCAGCATGACTTTGCGGTGTGGATGGGTCACGGGAGGCTCCTTGTTATCACCTAATACCTAGAAACACATACGCCCCTGAATCTTCTCGACAAGCTTCTTACCGATGCCCGGGACACGGAGGAATTCCTCGGGCGACGAGAAAAGGCCGACCGCCTCGCGAGCCTCGACGATCCTGCTCGCCAGCCGCGGACCTATCCCCGGAAGCAGTTTCAGTTCCTCCTCTCCAGCCCGATTCACGTTGAGGGGCATCCCCAGCAGGTACCGGCACCGCTCGGGCAACGGGGAGACAACACAGCCGCGTTCGTCGGATCCCGAAACCCTCCCGAGACGAATCTCGGTGCCCCCCTCCAGGGGGATTCGCCGGCACCGGTCGGCAAGCGGTTCGGAGAGCCGGGGCAGTTCCTTCGCTACGAGCGCGCCCAGCACCTGGCCCGCCTGGAAGGAGTGGAAACTCGAGCCGACCTCAGGGTCTGTCAGGCACACCCACTCCGCGGGCGCGACACGATGTGTGCCCCACCCAAAGTGTCCGGGCTCCCTGCTCAACAGAAAGAGCACCGTACCGAGAAGAACCAGCAGAAAGGCCCCGCTGGGATACAACCCGCGAAAACGCATCAAGGTAATCCTATCTGGCTGTTAGCAGTTAGCTATTAGCATTTAGCTCCCAGTCGCCACCCCACAAGGTGGGCGACCCTGAACGACGATGAGGGGTGGGGTGGGCTAATAGCTAAAAGCTAACAGCTAATTGCCAGTAGGCGACAGAGGAGGACGATGGCCCGAGAGGCGAAAGGCCCTGTTACCCTCTTCACGCCTTGCGTGAACTCTTCGGCTCCATCAGCAGCTTGTACTCGACGGCATCCACCAGGGCCTGCCAACTCGCCTCGATGATGTTGTAGGAGACCCCCACCGTCGACCACTCCCGCTTCCCGTCACCACTCTGGATCAGCACCCGCACGTGGGAGCCTGTCCCCTCTCCGGAGGGGAGCACCCTCACCTTGTAGTCCACCAGCCGAACCGACCGAAGCTGGGGATAGAACTTCTCGAGGGCCTTCCGCAGGGCGTTGTCCAGGGCGTTGACCGGGCCCTCTCCCTCTGCAGCGGTATGTTCGACTTTGCCGTCCACCTCGATCATGACCGTTGCCTCGGAATAGGGCGGCTCCCTTTCCTCTCTCTTCTCATCCATCACACGAAAACCGACCAGGTTGAAGAACTTCGGCCTCTTGCCGAGGGCCTTCTTCATGAGCAGTTCAAAGGACGCATCTGCCCCTTCGTAACGGTACCCCTTCTTCTCCATGTCCTTCATGGTGTCCATGATCTCCTGCGCCGCACCTTTCTTGCCCTTGAGATCCAATCCGAACTGCTTTGCCTTCTCTCCGATCGTCGACTTCCCGGAAACGTCCGACACGAGGAAACGACGCTGGTTTCCGACAGCTTCCGGTGGGATGTGCTCGTAGGTGCGGGGGTTCTTCGTCACCGCGCTCACGTGGATCCCCCCCTTGTGCGAAAAGGCATTCTCTCCCACGTAGGGGCGCTGTCGGTCCGGGATCTGGTTGGCCAGCTCCGCAACGAAACGGGAACACTCCCGAAGGGTTCTCAGCTTCTCCTTGGGCACACACGGCATGTTCATCTTGAGCTGGAGACTTGGGATCACGGAACAGAGGTTCGCGTTCCCGCATCTCTCTCCGTACCCGTTGATCGTTCCCTGGATCTGGACCGCCCCTTCCTGGACGGCGGCAAGCGAGTTGGCCACGGCCAGGTCCGAGTCGTTGTGTGCATGGATCCCGAGAGGCACCTTGACGAGGGGAAACACCTCGCGAACGATCTGCCGCAGACGGGACGGAATCATCCCTCCGTTCGTGTCACACAGGATGATGCAGTCGGCCCCCGCCTCTTCAGCAGCCTGGATGCACCGAAGGGTGTGCTCGGGATTCGCCATGTACCCGTCGAAGAAGTGCTCCGCATCAAAGAACACCTCCTCGAGCCGCTCCTTGAGGAAGGAAATCGAATCGCGGATCATCCGAAGGTTTTCCTCGTAGGAGACGCGGAGGGCCTCCTTCACGTGCAGGTCCCATGTCTTGCCGACCAGCGTTGCAACCCGGACCCCGGAACGCAGGATCGTCCGGATCCCCGGATCCCGGGAGGCCGTGACTTCCGGGCGTCTCGTCATGCCGAAGGCGGTGAGCTTCGCCTGCTTGAGGTTCAGCCGGACAGCCTCCTGGAAGAAGGCCGTGTCTTTCGGGTTCGCACCCGGCCACCCTCCTTCGACGTAATCCATCCCGAAATCAT
Source organism: Syntrophobacteria bacterium (assembly GCA_030145435.1). Taxonomy (GTDB): domain Bacteria; phylum Desulfobacterota; class DSWW01; order DSWW01; family DSWW01; genus S015-6. The sequence goes on from JAQYVQ010000476.1 coordinate 2,829, forward strand.
CGAGCTTCTCCAGGATGCGCAGTTTGTCCTCTTTGGAGAAGTTGATGTGCGCGGACTGATCCCCTTCTCTCAAGGTGCTGTCGTAGAGTACGATTCGTCTGGCTCTCGACGACCCTTTTCTCTTCTTCAAGCCTTTCCTTCCTCGTCTCCGAGCTCGAACGCTTCGTGCAGGGCGCGAACGGCAAGCTCGGTGTACTTCGATTTGATCACGCAGGAGATCTTGATTTCGGAGGTGCTGATCATCTCGATGTTGATCCCCTCGTCGTAGAGCACCTGAAACATCTTTGCAGCCACGCCGGCGTGCGTTTTCATCCCCACGCCGATGATCGAAATCTTGCTGACCTTCTCGTCGGTCACGATTTCGGGAACCTCGAGCTCTTCCACACTGGGCTGGAGGATCTCGATCGCTTTCCGCAGATCGCCCTTGGGCACCGTGAACGTGAGGTCGGTGAAGCCCTCCCGGCTGATGTTCTGAATGATCATGTCCACGACGATGTTCGCACCCGCGAGGGCCGTGAAGATCTTGGCCGCCACGCCCGGCCGGTCCGGCACCCGGCGGAGCGAGATCTTTGCCTCGTCTTTGTTGTACGCCACGCTCGTAACAAGGACTTTTTCCATCGAAGGATCCTCCTTTACCACGTAGGTGCCACTCACCTCCTTGAAGCTCGACAAAACGTGAATCGGCACGTCGTGTTTCATCGCGAATTCCACGGACCGGGTCTGGAGGACCTTGGCCCCCAGGCTGGCCATCTCCAGCATCTCCTCGTAGGAGATCCGTTCGATTTTTCTCGCGTTCACACACATGTTCGGGTCCGTCGTGTAGACCCCGTCCACGTCCGTGTATATTTCACAGACATCCGCCCCCAGGGCGGCTGCAACGGCGACGGCGGACAGGTCGGATCCACCCCGGCCAAGGGTGGTCACATCTCCGTTCTCGTCCACGCCCTGAAAGCCCGCAACCACGGCAACCTTGCCCCGGTCCAGGACGTTCTTCAGGCGGGAGCACTCGATGTCCACGATCCTCGCCTTGCTGTGGACGCTGTCCGTCAGCACCTTGATCTGGTATCCCAGGCAGGACTCGGCCGGCACCCCGAGGTCTTGCAGCGCGATGGCCAGCAGGCCGATGCTGACCTGTTCGCCGGTGGACACGATCACATCGTACTCGCGCTCGTTCGGTTCGGGAGAGACTTCATGCACGAGGTCGATCAACCGGTTCGTCTCCCCGGCCATGGCAGAAACGATCACGGCAACCTGGTGACCCCCTTTCCAGGTCTTGGCAACACGCTGGGCCACATGCCTGATCCGCTCCACACTGCCCACCGAGGTGCCTCCGTACTTCTGAACAACACATCCCATCAGACTCTTCTCCTCACGTGATAGACCTTTCTTGTCGTCTGTCGCCTTCCCGGCCCCTTCATCCCTCGGTAAACCCGGCCAGGGCGGAGCGAAGGGCTTCCCACCGTTCTCGAGGCAGGTCTCCGATCCCCTCCAGGGCGATCACCCTTTCCGTTTCGTTCCGGAAGTCCAGAGAGATCCGCAAGTGCTCCTCGGGCAAAAGACCCTCAATCTTATCAGCCCACTCGATCACGGTCACGCCCTCTCCGTAAAAAATCTCCCGGTATCCGAGATCTTCCAGTTCCGCGGGACTGTGAATCCGGTAGAGATCCAGGTGGTTGAGCTCGCACCTTCCCGCGTGGACGTTCAGGATGACGAAAGACGGGGACCGGACGTAGCTCGATTCCGGCACATCGAGGCCCTGTGCGATCCCCTGCACGAGACAGGTTTTTCCCGCCCCGAGATCCCCCACGAGGGCCACCAGATCACCGGCAACCAGCAGGCGGCCCAATTGCCTGCCGAGTTCGAGGGTCTCCTCCGGTCCGTGCGTGGCGAGGGTCAATCGGAGGGGCTGCATTCCTGTTCTTCCAATAATTCCCTGAACTGCCGGGGCAGGGACTGCATGACTTCCGAGGCGAGAAACCCGACGGGGCCAAGGGTTCGTGCCGTGAGGTCCCCCGCGGCTCCGTGAAGCCACACGGCGAAGGAGGCCGCGTCATACGCCTCCATCCCCTGAACGAGGAATGCGCCTATCATACCGGTCAGGACATCGCCCATGCCGCCCGCGGCCATCCCCGGATTGCCCGTAAGATTGATGCGCAGCCTTCCGTCCGGGGCTGCAATCAGGGTTCGAGCCCCCTTCAGAACGGTCACGACACCCCACTGCTCGGCGAACGACCTGGCCGCTTCCACGCGGTTCTCCTGTACCCAGGTGACCGGCTTGTCGATGAGACGGCCCATCTCCCCCGGGTGGGGGGTCACGATAATCTCTGCGGACTGCTTTCCCCGGAGGTCCGGGTTGCCGGCGAGCAAGGTCAGTGCATCCGCATCCCAGACCATGGGCCGGTCGACGTCGACCCAGAGAGCACGAACGATATGCCCGGTCTCCTCGTTCACGCCCATGCCGGGTCCGACCGCAAGGCCCTTCACCGAAGAGGCGAACTCCTTGATTTCCTCCAGGCCGCCGGAAGACAAGGTTTCATCCTTTCCCGCCGGAAGGGGCAGGGTCATGACCTCTGTGAGCTTCTGCTCCATGACCGGGTTCAACGTCTTCGGGATCCCCAGCGTAACGAGCCCGGCGCCACAGCGGAGGGCGGACTCGGAGCACAGGCAGGCAGCGCCCGTTTTTCCAAGGGACCCGGACAGGACGAACAAATGGCCGTACGTGCCCTTGTGGGTATCCGGCTCTCGACGGAGCCAGTGGACGAGAGAGGCCGGCTCGAAGATCTCTTCCCGGACGCCGAGTTCGTCCAGGAGTCTTTCTGGGATGCCGATGTCCACACACGTAATCCGGCCCGCGTGGCCGGCCCCCGGATACAGATAGAGCCCTCTCTTCGGCAACCCGAAGGTTGCAGTACATTCGGCACGAACGGCCGTTCCCAGGACCTTCCCCGTGTCGGCACAGATGCCGGAAGGCAGGTCCACGGCGAATACGGGCCGTCGGGCCGCCTCGATCGCCTCGATCGCCTTCCGGTAGAGCCCCTCGACGGGCCTGGCAAGCCCGGTACCGAAGATGGCGTCCACGATGCACGATGCACCTTGCCATCGTCGAAGGACATCTTCGGAAATTCCTTCGTCTTTCAGGAGTCGGACCGGGACGTCCGTCCCGTCCAGAGCATCGAAGTAGATCCGCGCATCCCCGCGTATGCGGTCCGGCGCCGCGAGAAGAAACACCTCGGACTCGATTCCCGCTTCGTGCAGGCACCTTGCGATGACGAATCCGTCCCCTCCGTTGTTCCCCCCACCACACACGAGGACGACAGGGCCCTCTTGCAGATTCTGGAACTGCTCTCTCAGGACCCGTGTCGCGCCACGCCCCGCGTTTTCCATGAGGACCGCACCCGGGATCCCCACCTCCTCGATGGTCCGCCGGTCCAGTTCACGAATGAGTTCGGCTGTAGCGATCCGCATACCGCCTTCCCTCGCCCCTTTCAGCAGAGTTCCTTGCGTGCTTTCTCGGCAATCTCTCCGGCATACCAGTTGATCCGGTCGGAATCCGGGCCTTCGATCATGATGCGCAGGAGAGGCTCGGTGCCCGAATAACGGACCAGCACGCGCCCGCTGTCCCCGAGTTCGTTCTCGACCCGCAGGACGTCCTCCTGAACACTGGGGAGTTCCTCGAGAGGCACCTTTCTCTCCACCTGGACGTTCAAGAGCACTTGCGGCAGCCTCTTCATCTGCCCGGCAAGTTCCGAGACCTTGAGCCCTGTCCGCCTCATGATGGCCAGGACCTGCAAGGCCGTGATGATCCCATCCCCGGTGGTCGTGTACTCTCGAAAGATGAGGTGCCCGGACTGCTCTCCCCCGAGCAGGTAATCGGCTCTCCTCATCTCTTCCACGACGTAACGATCCCCAACCGCGGTCCGAACGAGCTTTCCTCCCACCTCTTTCAGGGCAAGCTCCAGACCGATGTTGCTCATGACCGTGGCCACAACCGTGTTGTGCGGCAGGTCGCCCGTACGAATCATCTCCCTCCCGCAGAAGGCCATCACAGCATCCCCGTCCACGATCCGGCCCTGTTCGTCCGCAAAGATGACGCGGTCTCCGTCGCCGTCCAGGGCGATCCCGATATCCGCACCGGTCTCTTTCGTCAGCGAGGCCATCCGCTCCGCGTTCTGGGAACCGCACGCCTCGTTGATGTTCTTGCCGTCCGGCTCCACCCCCAGGGTCCTCACCTCGGCGCCCAGCTCCGAGAACACCGTGGGTGCAACCCGATAGCCCGCACCATTGGCACAGTCGAGCACGATGTTCACGCCCTCGAGGGAGAGCTCCTTGGGAAAGGTCTCCTTCGCAAAAACGATGTACCGTCCCCTCGCATCGTCGATCCGAAAGGCCTTGCCCACCTTGTCGGCCGTAGGCTGGAGCCGGGAGAGACGATCGGAGACGATCAGCCCCTCCATCTCCTCCTCGTCCTCATCCGGCAGCTTGTATCCGTCCCGATGGAAGAACTTGATCCCGTTGTCCTGAAAAAGGTTGTGGGACGCAGAGATCATCACGCCCGCATCAGCCCGCATGCTTTGTGTGATGAACGCAACCCCGGGGGTCGGAAGGGGCCCGATCACGAATGCATCCACGCCCATCGAACAGATTCCCGCGACCATCGCGTTCTCGAGCATATAGCCGGAAAGGCGGGTATCCTTGCCCACCACAATCCTGTGACGGCCTGTGTGTGCACGGCACAGGTAGGCGATGGCCCGACCGAGCCGCAAGGCAATATCGGCCGTCATGGGCTCCTTGTTTGCTACCCCACGCACCCCATCCGTTCCAAAAAGCCTTCCCATCTATCTCCTCCTTTTCCCCGCGCCCGCGCCCGAAAGCTACACATAGCCCATCGGCATCTGTCGAATCCACCGCCTACTCGGAATCCTTGGGCGGGAGAGCCTTCACCTCCACTTGCTCAGGATTGCTTTTCGCCCAAATTCCATCCACGGGCAGCTGTATTCTCACCGGAAGGCTCTCGGGGAGGGGACCTTCTCTGGGGAGGACGACCGATGCCTCAATCTGGTCGGGCTGGAGCGAATCGATCTTGCCGGCCGGTCCCTCGAGGATAACGTCGATCCGCGGGGGCTCCAGACGCACGGGACCCCTCGCATTCTTAACCTTCAGGGAGATCTGTTTCAACAGCTTCTGGACCGTTTCTTCCGCAATGGCAACACGCACCTCGACCTCCCCCTGCCCTGTCGAAGGCCAGGCATGAGGCTGATCGAGCGCAATCTTTACCTTCATCTCAAAGCTTTCTCTTCGCTCCGTCAGATCAATGGCCTCTGTATCGACCTGGGAGATCCCTTGCACCTCGCTCTGAGCACCCACGATCTCTACCCGGTTCGGCACGACTTCCGCGCCTTCGACGACGTGCCCCTCGGCCGGCTCCCCACTGAACCGTGGTCTGACCTCCACCCCTTTCGTGACGGTCAACTCGAACTTGAACTGAATCGTGTCGGGCGGCAACACCGTGGCTGTAAGCCCGGGGGGCAAGTGAATCATCTTCTCGTTGATCTGATAATTGCTCAATCCCACCTTCCCGTCGGAAAGGTCCAGGGTCACCGGAAGCCTGTTCGCCTCCAGATTGGAGAGGATGCGTCGGGGACCGGCCACCCGGACCCGGACCGAATCGTTCACCTCGTTGGTGATGGCGAGAAAGCTCGGCAGGCTCTCCCAGCGCACCGGTATGTGGAGTGTGTTTTCGGCCGTGGCCTTCAGGTTCACGAAGAGCCACAGGCTCACGGCGAAGAAAAAAGAGAGGATTTTCAAACTGATATTACGAAACAGCAAATCCTTTATCATAGGGCCTCTGCCTTACGCTTCTCTCTTGGCACATACGGGGAAAACAAGTCGGTCAAGGCCTCCCGAAGGGCCTTTGGCGTCAGACTGTGCCGCAAGATTCCGTCCAGGGCAACCGAGATGGAGCCGTCCTCCTCGGACACCACGATCACCACCGCGTCGGCCCTCTCGGTAATCCCGAGCGCCGCCCTGTGTCGCGTCCCGAAGGATTTGTGGATGTCCGTTCGCTTGGTCAGGGGCAGGAAGCACCCGGCGGCGTGAATCCGGCCCTCCCGGAGCACGGTCGCACCATCGTGCATGGGAGACAGGGGAAAGAAGATGCTCTGAAGGATCTCGCGGCCCACCCTGGCGTCCAGCACCGTACCCCCTTCGAGGAAATCATCGAGCCGTGTCTCGCGCTCCAGAACAAGCAGGGCACCGACGTTTCTCTCCGACATATTGACCGATGCCACCGCGATTTCCTCCAGGAGCCTGCTTTCCTCCCTGCGGCTCATTCCGGCAAACAGGGGGTTCCTGCCCATACGGGCAAGAGCACGACGAATGTCTTCCTGGAAGAGGACAACGATGATCAGGATAATCGAGCTCAGGAAGCTGTTGATGATCCAGTGCAGGGTGTGCATCGGCAGGAGTCGGCTGACCACATAGGCGATGAAGACGATAGCGAGCCCGGCAACCATGTGCACCGCTCGTGTGCCCTTGATCAGGAGGATGATCCAGTAGGTCACGAACGTAACCACCAGGATGTCGAGCACGTCCACCCATGTCAGGTCCAGCCAGTCCAGATCCTGAAAGGCATGCAGAAAGGTCTGTAGGCTTTCCATGGTCTCAGGCGTGTCCTCGAGCTTCCTTGATGGCGTGCACGATCGTCAGCACCTCCCGGGTCTCCTGTACGTCGTGCACCCGGAGGATGTGCGCCCCGTTCCACGCACCTATGGCAACCGTGGCCAACGTACCCACGAGTCGGCCCTCTAGATCCCGATCGAGGAGGGCCCCCACAAAGGCCTTCCGGGACGTGCCCAGGACGATCGGTCTGCCGAGCACCTCCAACTCGCGCAAGTGCTTCAGGATGAGCAGATTGTGATCGACCGTCTTCCCGAACCCGATCCCGGGATCCACGAGGATGTTCTCGCTCGCAACCCCCGCATCTTCCCAGACGGCGATTCGTTCTGCAAGGTGTTCGATGATCTCCGGAACGACGTCCCCATAGACCGGCTTGTCCTGCATCGTCTTGGGCTTCCCTTTCATATGCATCAGGATGCAGGGAACGCCAAGCTCCGCAGCGACCTTCTTCATGTCCGGATCCAGCCCGCCAGCACTGATATCGTTGATCATGTCTGCGCCCTGCTCCACGGCCGCACGAGCCACGTCGCTCGAGCACGTGTCCACCGAGATCCATCCCTGCCAGCGTTCGCGGACCGCCTGGATAACGGGCAGGATGCGCTCTTTCTGCACTTCGGCAGGAACCGGGTCGGACCCCGGACGGCTGGACTCGCCTCCCACATCGAGGATGGCTGCGCCTTCATCGACCATCCTCCATGCCCTTTCCACGGCCTGCTCGTACGCACCGTACCGGCCTCCATCGTAGAAGGAGTCCGGCGTGACGTTGAGCACACCCATAACGACCGGCCCATCGGAAAGATCAATTTTCTTTCCCCGACAGGCTATCGGACCCGATGGGCCCTTCGGGCAATTGTCCACCCGTTCATTCATCCTCAGGGATCGATTCTCCGTCTTGAAGTCTAGGGGGATGTAGAAAGGGCCTTTTCGCAGGCCGTTCAAAAACGCCCATATGCAAGGCGCGCGAAACTTGTCCCTGCGAAAGCGGGGATCCAGACCAACAATGAGGCGTACTGAGTAAGCCGCAGAAACGAAGGATGAGTGTAACGCAGCAGATGGGTGTTTTTCAACGGCCTGCGGGGACAAGGGAAGATCAGCTACCCCCCCTCCTCTTGGCTTTTCAGTCCCAACGGCGGAATCGCTAGCTTCGCTTCTTCTTCGTCCCTGTCCTTTGGGGTGCGGGGTTCTTGTTCGGTATCGCCCTGGTCACGCGGCTCATTCGAGGCGAACGCAGCGGCATCTTCCTGGACTTCGGCACTTCCTCCTTCTCGGAGGACGATCCCCCGAATCTCCGCGCCGTCGACAGTTTCTTTCTCCAGGAGGGTGTTGGCGATCAAATGGAGTTTGTCAATATTCTCCGTGATGATCTCCTTGGCCCGGTCGTAGTTCTCCATCACGATCTTTCGAATCTCGTCGTCGATCTGAACCGCCGTCGCCGGGCTGTAATCCGTGGGATAGGACAGTTCCTTGCCCAGGAAGATCTCGTGGTCCTTCTTCCCGAAGGTCAGAGGCCCCATGTCTACACTCATGCCCCACTCGCAAACCATCTTTCGAGCCAGCCCCGTGGCCCGTTCGATGTCGTTTCCTGCGCCGGTCGTCATTTCCCCGAGGACGAGCTCTTCCGCCACGCGACCTCCAAAGAGGATGGCCAGCTGGTTCATCAGGAATTTCCGGGCATAGGTATGCTTTTCGTCAATGGGAAGCTGTTGGGTAAGGCCAAGGGCCATGCCGCGGGGGATGATCGAAACCTTGTGGATGGGATCGGTGCCCGGCAGGATGCATGCAACGAGCGCGTGTCCTGCCTCGTGATAGGCTGTGTTGCGCTTCTCCTCATCGCTGATGATCATGCTCTTGCGTTCCACGCCCATCATGACCTTGTCCTTGGCCATCTCGAAGTCTTTCGCGCCGATGTGCTGCTTGCTCGCACGGGCGGCCAGGAGGGCGGCCTCGTTGACGAGGTTCTCCAGGTCTGCCCCCGAGAACCCGGGCGTCCCCCTCGCGAGCACTTCGAGCTCCACGTCGGCGGCCAGGGGCATCTTGCGCGTATGCACCCTGAGGATGCCGACGCGGCCCATGATATCGGGCTTTGGCACGACCACTTGACGGTCGAATCGGCCCGGTCGCAGGAGCGCCGGATCCAGCACGTCCGGCCGGTTCGTGGCCGCGATGAGAATGACCCCCTCGTTCGTCTCGAACCCGTCCATCTCGACGAGCAACTGGTTCAGGGTCTGTTCCCTTTCGTCATGCCCCCCCCCAAGACCGGCGCCTCGATGCCGGCCCACTGCGTCGATCTCATCGATGAAGATGATGCACGGAGCACTCTTCTTCCCTTGGATGAACAGGTCTCTCACCCGGGAGGCCCCAACGCCGACGAACATCTCGACGAAATCCGAGCCACTGATCGTGAAGAAGGGCACACCCGCTTCGCCCGCGATGGCTCGTGCGAGAAGGGTCTTGCCTGTGCCCGGGAGACCGACCAGCAGGACCCCCTTGGGAATTCTTCCTCCCAGACGAGTGAACTTCTTCGGATCCTTCAAGAACTCGATGATCTCTTCGAGCTCTTCCTTGGCCTCATCGATGCCCGCCACGTCCTCGAAGGTCACCTTCTGCTGATTCTCGGTGAGCAGTCGAGCACGGCTCTTCCCGAAACTCATCGCCTTTCCGCCACCCGCCTGCATCTGCCGCATGAAGAAAATCCAGACACCGATCAGCAGGATCATCGGAAACCAGGAAACGAGGAGCGTCATGTACCATTTCGACTCTTCCGCGGGCTTGACGACGATCTCCACACGGTTGTCCCGCAGGGTCTTCATCAGTTCCGGGTCTTCCGGCATGTAGGTCTCGAAGGTGCTGCCGCTCGCCGTCTGGCCGATCAGATGATTGCCCTGCAAGGTGACCTGCGTGACCCTTCCCTCCTCCACATAGCCCAGGAATTGGCTGTAGGACAGGTTCACTTTGTCGACTTTCTGGTTTCTTACGGCGCTGTAGAGAAGCATGAACAGCAGAATAATGGTGAGCCAAAGGGCGAGACTTTTGTAGAATTGATTCACGTTACGATTTCTCGCTTTTCTGTTTGGAGTCGGCCCTTTCCATTCCGTCAGGCGTGCTTTCTTCGCCGCCGTCCGCATGGAAGAGACACCTGTTATATAATCTTACACTTGGGATCGGCATAATTCAACATAAACTGTGGCGTTCTCCTATCTTATCACTTGATTTGACTGATTTTTCTTGCCCAGGTTCCCTCTTCCTGGTCCTTGAGAAGGGCTTGGACACGGATCACCGCCCTTGTCCTCTCCGTGACCTTGAAGCGATCGTCGACCCGGTAGCCGACCACCCACGCAACCCTTCCTCCTATCTCTAGGATGGCAATTCGGTGCCTCACGCTTCGCGGAATCTTCTCATCCATGAAGAAATCCTTGAGTTTCTTCCCCCCCCCCAACCCGAGGGGACGGAATCGATCACCCGGACGAGCGTTCCGGACAACCATCTCGCCCACGGCAAGGGCCGCATCCAGGCAGGCGCAATCCCGGCCTTCTCCCCCCCCTGAAAGACATTTTTCGACACCCTCACGGGGGGAACCATCCAAGATGGCCCGGTCAGCACGAAGGGCGATCCCGGCCTCGGGAATCAGCCTTTCGTCCCCCAGCGGAAGGGGAACCTCGTAAGGCGTGGATTCCCACAAGTCCCTGCGGGTCAGGTACACGGCCTCGTATTCCAGGAAGACGCGAACGCCACGGGGCAGGGAGAACACCTTGTGAACGCGTCCCTCCGGCTTGCCCAGGGCGTCGCAGATACCCTCCAGATGGACATAGGAAAGGCCCCGGGTCGATCCCTCGAGTCGCCCGTAGGACCGTCTCAGGACACGCCTCTGGATTGCCCTCGGCAATCCCTCCAGGAGGTCCCGCCGGAGGATCACATCCCCCTCGCGGCTCGCTCGACGCGTGACTCGCTCGAGCGCCTCCTCGGCGACCGCATCCAGACACTTCGTCTCCTCTTCGAGGATCGAGGCAAGCTGGACGAGGGAATCCACGAACGAGGGGTTTGCTTCCTTCCGAATCCAAGGGATAAGGTCCTGCCGGATTCGGTTTCGAAGATAGGTCCTCTTCCGATTCGACGAATCCTCGCAGAACGGCAGCCCCAACCCGTTTGCGTATGCCTGAATTCTCTCTCGAGGGATCTCGATCAGAGGACGGATGTACTTGCCGTCGCGGACCGGACGGATCCCGATCAGGCCGCCCGTCCCGCGGAGGACCTGCATGAGAAGGGTTTCCGCATGGTCGTCTCGATGATGTCCGGTCGCAATCCTGCTCGCCCCCCATTCCCGCGCCACCTCCTCGAAGAATCGAACCCGAAACCTGCGGGCCTGCTCCTGAACGTTCGCGTCCTTCGCATAGCTCGAGGCCTCGATCCGCCGGCCTTCGAAAGGCACCCCGTATTGGGAAGCCAGCCCCTCCACGAAACGGAATTCCCGGTCCCCCTCCGCAGGCCGCAGGCCATGGTGGACGTGCGCAATCACGAGCCTCAGCCGGTACTCCGCCTTCAGCCTGGTCAGGATGTCGAGCAGGCTGACAGAATCCAGCCCGCCGCTGACCCCAACGACCACGGTGTCACCGCGAACGACCATACCGTGCCGGAGGAACGTCCTCCTGACCAACTCCAGGATGTCCTGGTCATTTCCCCTCTCGCGAACGGCCACGGGCGCGTCCCTCCTTGACCCATACTCCGACATTGTTATATTCTATCATATTTGTAAGGTTTGCCGTTAAACGAACAGCCTGGGAGCCTAAACATATGAAACTCTCCACAAGAGGACGCTACGGAGCCCGTGCTCTTGTTGAACTGGCAAAGCATGATGGCCAAGGCCCTCTGGCACTCAAAGAAATGGCGGAACGCCAGCAGATTCCGTTGAAGTACCTCGAACAGATCGCCATGGCATTGAAGAGCGCAAAGCTGATCAAGAGCGTGCGGGGGCCGTTGGGCGGCTACACTCTGGCTCGCCCGCCGAACAAGATCCACCTGTTGGAGATCATCGAAACGCTCGAAGGTTCGCTCTCTTTCGTGAACTGCGTAAAGGACCCTTCCACTTGCGAGCGCGTGGAATCGTGCGCATTCAACGACCTTTGGAAGCGGATCTCGACGGAGACATCGAAGATTCTGCGGTCTGTTACGCTTGCGGATATGGTCCGGAAAGATTCCCAAAAGCAGAGCAGCGTGGCGAGTTGTTTCGAAGAGGAAATGCTTGCAGACCATTCCGAGTGAAACCTGCGTGCATCAGTCGCCAGATTCGTCCTCGTCCGGCGTTTCTCTCTCCGGTACCTCAAGAACACAATCCTCCGGCAGCCCCTTGAGTGCATCCGGGCCCGGCTGGAACGCCCATCGCTGCTTCATGATATCGAACGACCATTCCTCTTTCCATCGTGTCTCCTTGACGACGAGTGAATCCGGCGGGTTACCCGTCCATCGTACCTGTACTGAGGCCTTGTTCGATCTATCATCGAATTTCACAAGCGAGACACGGTAATCGAGCAAACGGATTTGTTTGAAGAGGCAGGTGAAGGCGTCTTCCCACGCTTCCCTGTCATCGGACGGAACATACTGTAGAGCGACCGGCACATCCTGGCCGATCATGGCCCAGTGGAAGCTCCGCAGGTGCTCCCGCAGAGTATCTTCACGATTCTTCTCCTTAGGATGCGGTATGGTGCAGGCAATCAGAGTGGACAGAACCAGGAGGAAGAACAGACCTTGGGCGGCTCGCCTTCTTCCTCTGCACGGGTGCTCGGAGAAAATTGGCATAGGAAACCTGAATGGTTCATCCGAGGTGGAAAAGAACTGCTCTGCTAATTGCCTCTTTCGGCCATCTTCTCTTTCACAAAATCAACGATGCCCTGCATGGTGGTTCCCGGGGTGAAGATCTCGACGATTCCTGCCTCTTTGAGGGCAGTCACGTCCTCCTGGGGGATGATCCCACCCCCGAAGACAATTTTGTCCCCGGCCCCCTTTTCGCGCAGCAACTCAACGACACGGGGGAAAAGGTGATTGTGGGCTCCGGAAAGGATGCTCATGCCCACAAAGTCCACATCTTCCTGGATCGCGGCGTTCACGATCATCTCAGGCGTTTGATGCAGCCCCGTATAGATCACCTCAAACCCTGCATCCCGCAGGGCCCGTGCAATGACCTTGGCCCCTCGGTCATGCCCGTCCAATCCGGGCTTTGCGACAAGGACTCGTACCTTTCGATCTGTCATCACCGTTTCTCCTACGCTAGATTCAATTTCCACCGGGAATGGACCCGAAGCGCCTATTTCCCCTGAAAGACGGGCTTTCGCTTCTCCAGGAAGGCCTGGATCCCCTCGTTACGATCCTCTGATGCAAAGGTCATCGCAAACGCTTCCCTTTCGAGGACCGACCCGGTGTGAAGGTCGAGAACGAAGCCTTTCTCGATCGCCTTTTTCGCCTGCCCCAGCGCAAAGGGAGGCTTGGATGCCAGCTTCTTTGCAATGGCCTCCACTTCATCCATCAGCTCTTCTGCGGGAAAGATGGCGTTGACCAGACCGAAGGCCTTCGCCGTCTTCGCGTCGACCATATCGCCCGAGTAGATCCACTCCTTGGCGCGGCGTACCCCGATCATCTTTGGAAGCCGTTGCGTGCCCCCAAAACCGGGAATGATGCCGAGGTTGATCTCGGGCTGGCCGAATCGTGCCTTTTCCGAGGCATAAACCAGATCGCACGCGAGGACCAGTTCGGTGCCCCCTCCAAGGGCAAACCCGTTCACAGCTGCCAGCACTGGCTTCTCGATGGCCTCGATCTTCAGGAAGACCTCCTGACCGACACGGCAAAACCTCTCCGCCTCCAGGGGCGTCAGATCCGCCATCTCGGCGATGTCCGCACCTGCAACAAAGGCCTTCTCCCCCGCGCCGGTAATCACGCACACCTTGCTCGCCTCATCCTGCTCGAACCGTGTAAGCGCGTCGCCGAGTTCCTCCAGCACCTTCCGATTCAGGGCATTGAGGGCCTTCGGCCTGTTGATCGTAATCAAGGACCACTCGTCCCTTTGCGTCAGTTCGATCATCTCGTAGGGCATACTCAATCTCCCCATGGTGCTACAAACCTGTCCACCCGTATCTCTTTCCAAAGAAAGAAGGTACAAACAGCGAGCCAAATTGTCAATTCCGAGAAGTCAAATTCGTGACCACAGCCTGTCCCCTTTTCCGTGAGAAGAAAGGTTCCTGACACCTTTTTTCTGACCCTAGGCTGCCGGAAAAGGCTAACGAATCCAATCGCTTTCTATCGGTAAGGGGAGACGTCACGAGTGGGTCAATGCGAAAGCGTCGCTGTGTTTCATCGTGAGAGCTGCATGTGCTTGGTCCTGTCCTGGGTTCCCTTGGAGATTTACGCCGGGCGACTACGGGAGAGCGGGAGACGGAGCCCAAGCAAATCGGAGAGGGAATCCAGGACAGGACCAAACGGCAAGGCGCTTTCACCGCACAAGACAGTCGGGGGTCGCTGTCAGCAAACAGCGTCGGTACGAGGCAGCTTCTTCCGAAGCCGAAGAATCCATGCGGGAACGACGAGGCAGAAGAAAATCCAGCCGGTCACCGCCGCACGGCTGTCCACCTTCGAGTTCACGGACACCGGAGCCGTCTGACATCCACCGGAGCTGGCGGTCGTGGTCGTAACGTGGGAGGGGGTGCCGACCTTCTTCTCGTTTGAATAAACACTCTCGTTGCCGTCGTGATCATAGGCGGTGATCGCCACCCAGTACGAAAGGTTCTCATCGATGTTGGCTAGAACGTAGTGAACCTTCGGTTCTTTCTCTTCGTAATCTCCCGGCCGCAGGTCTTCTTCGTACAGGTACTCATCGAACGAATTCTCGTAGCGAGAAACGGGTCCGTAATAGACATTGTACCCTGCCACGTCCTGTTCCGGGGGCTGGGACCAGACCAGGGCAACATCCCGTGTCGCAGACGCAGCAAGGTAGGTCCGAATTTCGAGGGTCAGGGTCGCCACGAGGAACATCGCGCAGAACACAGAGCATTTCCTCAGCAGGCTCCACAGACGTAACGATTCAAGACTCATTGCTTCCACTCCTTCGGGCTCGCGCAAACCAGGACGCCCCATGGGTCCGTTCGGTTCGTTTTCGGGGTCTGCAAGTTTTTTGCCAAAGAATCGAGCACTGCGACTCACGCTTGTTAAGTATATTAATACATTTCAATAATAGATTGTTATGACTACTTCCTAATGTATTACATTTACTTATCCGGACATCGAGACGGGGGTATTTCGTACTCATGTGTCCGTTTTTGTCCCGCCCCGGACGTACTTGTTCGTTACTTGTTCTTCACCCAGTTCGGGTTCCGAATGCCAAATTTCTGGATCTTGTAGTGCATCACCCGCCTCGACACGCCCAGGAACTGGGCAGCGTCTTTCTGGACCCAGTTGGCTCGTTCGAGGGCCTCGAGGATAAGCTTCTTTTCCATCACGACCAGGGGGATTCCGCCTTCCGGCATGTGGATCGTGTCGACATCATTCAAGGGATCCATGCCGTCCGCCCCGTGCAAGGAGAGATCGTCCGGCCGGATCCACTCCTTTTCACTGAGCAGGACCGCCCTTTCGAGACTGTTGCGAAGTTCACGAATATTGCCGGGCCACGTATAGTCCCTCAGCATGGACTCCGCCTCCGGTGTGAAACCGACGACCTTCTTGCTCATCTCTCCCGAAAAGCGGCGGAGGAAATAGCTGCCCAGGGGCAGGATGTCCTCCCTGCGCTCCCGCAAGGGAGGGATGCAGAGGTTTACGACATTCAACCGGTAGTAGAGATCGTCCCGAAAACACTTGGCCGCGATTTCTTCCCTCAGATCCTTGTTGGAAGCGCTGATCAAACGAACATCCACCTTGATCGTCTTCGTGCCTCCTACCCTCTCGAATTCCTGCTCCTGCAGGACCCGGAGGACCTTGGCCTGTGTACTCGGGCTCATGTCCCCAATCTCGTCCAAGAAGATCGTTCCGAAGTTGGCCTGTTCGAATCGCCCGATTCGCTGTTTGTCCGCCCCGGTGAAGGCCCCCTTCTCGTGCCCGAACAGCTCGCTCTCGAGCAGGGTATCCTGGAGGGCTGCACAATTGACCTTGATAAAGGGTTTCTCGCTGCGACCGCTGTTGTAATGGACCGCACCCGCAATCAGTTCCTTGCCGGTGCCGGTTTCCCCCTCGATCAGGATGGAGGCATTGCTGTGGGCCACCTTCTTCACGATCGAGAGCACCTTCTTCAAGGCCGGGCTGTCACCGATGATGTCGTCGAATCGATAGATGAGGTCTTGCGTCCTTCGGAGATAGAAGTTCGCACCCACCAGGCTCCTGTACTCCTGGAGGCGCTGGAGGGCGATCTGCAGCTCTTTGTGTTCAAAGGCCTGCTTGACGTAGCCGTCCGCCCCCTGTTCCATGGCTTCCAACGCGATCGAGAGCTGTTCCGGATGGACCAGGCACATCACGATCCCGAAGGAATGGGCCTTCTTCGCATGTCGGACCAACTCGACCGTCTGATCCCCCTCCGGCTTCACCTCCAGAATCACGCCGTCGAAAATCTCCTGGTCCAGCCACTGTCGGCACCCCTCCTCGTCGAGTACCCAATTCACCGTGTGTCCCTGGCTCTCCAAGAACTCCTGAATGCCTTGGCCGAGGGGGCCCGCTAGGTGCATGAACAGAATCTTTAAGGTAGTCATTCCGGTTCGCTTCCTCGATGGTGTTTTGTGTGGCTCCGAGCAGCCACCGAAGGCGTTTCGTCCGCAGAGAAACGGGGTCTACCCACTTCTTATGCCTTTTCGGATTTTCTCGGGGATTACTTGAATCGGGGCGGGAGAAAGTACATAGGAGAGCGTTATCTTTCCAGACCGGTCTCTTTGATCTTGTACAGGAGGGCCTTGTAACTGATTTGCAACCTTTCTGCAGCCTCCTTCCGGTTCCAGCAGGTCTGCTGGAGCACCGCTCCGATCACCTCGCGTTCGGCCCGGCGGATCGCCTCTTTGCTGAAGGCCTTCAGGGAGTACCGGTCCAGGTTCTGCTTGATCAACTCGTCCAGGCCGGGCTTCTGCCCCAGGAGTTCCGCATTCTTCCCGTCGCACTTCTTCTGCAATTCCTGGCACACCGCCTTGTCGGTGTCGAGAATCACGATCTTCTTCATGCAGTTTTCGAGTTCTCGGACATTCCCGGGCCAGTGATAACGCTGAAAGGCATCGAGCAGTTCCGTAGACATCTGCGGGGCCTTCCGCTTGAACTCCCGGGTGTATTTCTTGGTGAAATACTCGACCAGCACCGGTATCTCTTCTTTTCTCTCCCGAAGAGGCGCCACGTGAATGTTCACGACGTTGAGACGGTAATAGAGATCTTCGCGGAACCTCCCCTGGGCAACACTTTCCGAGAGGTTCTGGTTGGTCGCTGCGATGATCCGGACATCCACCCGAATGTCATGCTTTCCACCCAGATGGGTGAATTGCTTGTCCTGCAAGACCTGGAGCAGCTTCGCCTGGAGGGAAGGCATCATCTCACTGATTTCGTCGAGGAAGATGGTGCCGCCGTCGGCCAGTTCGAACTTCCCCGGCTTGCGGCTCGAAGCGTCGGTAAAGGCCCCTTTCTCGTACCCGAACATCTCGCTCTCGAGCAACGGCTCCGGAAGGGCCGCACAGTTGACCTTCAGGAAGGGCCTGTCCCGCCTGGCCGAAAGAGTGTAGATGGCACGGGCAACCAGTTCCTTTCCGGTACCGCTTTCTCCCTGGATCAACAGGGTGATGTCCGTGTCGGCCACCTGCTCCACGACAGCCTGGATCTCCTGCATCTTCTCACTGTTCTGGAAGAGCCGGTTGACTTCCGCTTTTCGTTTGATCTCCTCTCTCAAGAACTTCGCCTCATCGACCAGATCCCGTCGATCCATCTGCTTTCCCACCTTGGCAAGCAGCTCCTCCTGGTCGAACGGTTTGTGCAGGAAGTCCATGGCACCTATCTTCATCGTGGTCACGACGGCCTTCGCGAGGCCGTCGCCGCTCATCATCACAATGTAGGTGTCCGCACTGAGCCGTTTCATTTGTTGAAGCGTCTCCAGCCCGTCCTTGCCCGGCAGATGAAGATCCAGGAAGACGATGGCCGGACGAACCGTTCGGAGCAGATGAATCGCCTTCTCCCCGGTGTCCGAGCAGAAGACCTCGTAGCCGAACCGGGCCAGGAGCTCGCGCATGTAGACGAGCAGGCTGTTGTCTCCGTCGGCGATCAGAATCCGGCTGTTCTTCGTCCCCTCATCGACCAAAGCGCCGGATCGCGCACCAGAATCTTGTCTCACAGCTGGCAGTCCTTGATCTTGTACAGCAGTGCTTTGTAGCTTATCTGAAGAATCTCCGCAGCCTTCCGCTTGTTGCCCTTCGTGTGTTGGAGCACCCTGGATATCAACACCCCTTCCGCCAACCGGGCGACTTTCTTGTCAATCGCCTTCAGGGAGACCGACTTCCCATCCTCGACCAGCCCGGAGAGGTCCATATCGAATTCCTGTTCCATCGGCAGGCTGGACCCGTCAGCCAACTCGTTCAGGATGATCTTCTCGTCCCGGAGGACCACGTACCTCTTGATCATGTTTTCCAGTTCCCGGACGTTGCCCGGCCAATCGTGACGCAGGAAGGCGTCCACGAGCACCTCGGGCAGACGGGACACTTTCTTGTTGAACTGGCGAGAGAACTTCTTCGTAAAGAGGTCTGTGAGGATCGGAATCTCCTCCTTCCGTTCACGCAGGGGGGGAACGTGGAGGCTGATCACGTTGAGGCGGTAGTACAGGTCCTCCCGGAACTGCTGCTCGCCCACCATGGTCTCGAGGTCCTTGTTCGTAGCCACCAGCACCCGAACGTCAACCCGGGTGTTCCGTTGCCCCCCCAGGCGGGCAAATTCACCGTCCTGGAGCACCTGGAGGAGCTTCGCCTGGGTCGGCATGCTCATCTCACCGATCTCGTCCAGGAAGATGGTCCCCCTCTGGGCCAACTCGAACTTGCCGGGCTTGGACTTTGTCGCTCCGGTAAACGCACCTTTCTCGTAGCCGAACAGTTCGCTCTCGAGAAGATCGTTGGGAAGGGCCGCACAATTCACCTTCACAAAGGGGCCCTCCGCCCGGGGGGACAGCTGGTGAACCCTCTTGGCCACCACCTCTTTTCCCACCCCACTCTCCCCGTGGACGAGGACGGTCACATCCGTTTCGGCCACCTGGCGGACAATCTCGACGATCTCCAGCATCTTCGGGCTGTGGAAGACGGCCGTCTCCTGGTCTTCCCTGTGGAGGAGCGCACGCAAGCGTTTGATTTCGTCGACCAGATCGGCCTTCTCGAAAACGTTTCGAATGGCGATCTCGAGCTCTTCGGTCTCAAAAGGCTTGACGAGATAGTCGCTCGCCCCGAACCGCATCGCCTCGACGATGGTCTGGGTCTGGTCCACGCCGGTGAGCATGATGATCGGCAGCTCCTCCTGAATCCGTCGGACCTTCTTCAACACCTCGATGCCGCTCAATCCCTCCATGATGATGTCGAGGATGATCATGGAAGGGGCAAGCCCCTTTTCAAGGGCCTCGACCGCTTCCTCCCCGGATGCAAAGCAGGTCACACGATAACCGATCGCTTCGAGCAGGGTCGTCAGGTAGCTCCGAAAGCTCTTGTCATCGTCGATCACCACGAGGTGGTCTCGCTTCATGCCGACAGATTCCTCTCGCCCCTCGCATGTTCTCGCAACGGAAAGGGAAGCGTAAACCGGAACGTCGCACCCTGCCCCGTCTCACCTTCCGCCCAGATCCGGCCGCCGTGGGCCTCAACGATCTTCTTGGAGATGGCCAGCCCTAGCCCCACACCCTTCTGATGCGAGGGACCGGGTTCCTTGGACAGAAACGGCTGGTACTCCTTGAAGATCTTGTCCTTCATCGAGCCGGACAGGCCAACGCCGGTGTCGGAGATGGAAACCTCGAAAAATCCGCTTCCGTTCTGCGCCCTCTCCCGTGCCGACAGGGTAATGACGCCTCCGGCGGGGGTAAACTTGATGGCATTGCTGATCAGGTTCACGAGCACCTGTTCGATTCGATCCGGATCATGGATGAGCAGGACCGGTGCCTCGGGCAGGTTGAGGGCCAAGTCGATCTGTTCGCGATCCGAGATCAGCTTCATCTGTCGATAGACGCGCCTCAAGAGCCCAAGGACATCGCTCTGCTGGTTCTGGAGCTTCAAGTTTCCGGACTCGATCCGGCTGAAATCGAGCATTTCGTTCACGATGTTGAGAAGCCTTTCACAACTCTGGACCGATTCGTCGAGAATCCTCTTCTGCTCCGAATTCAGTTCTCCCGGCTTCTCCTGAAAAAGGAAGCGATTGTAGCCCATGATGATGCTCAGGGGGGTACGGATCTCGTGGGTCGCTACGGCCAGGAAATGGGTCTTCGTCTTGTTGGTCTGATCCAGGCGCTCGTTGGTCGCCAGAAGCTCTTCGTTCCTGTTGAGCAGGTCTGCTCGAGCATCCCGGAGGCTCAGGTTGATTGTCTGCAGTTCTTCGGCCTGGTGCTTGAGATTCTCCTGCATCTGCTTCTCTTTTGTCGCGTCCCGGAAGAAGACCAGTGAATATTCTCCCTCTCCCGGCAGTGCATGTCGCTCGACGGACAAGCTCCTCTTGTGCCCGGCCGGCGTCTGATGGGGGAAACGGTATCGGCTCAGGCCCTTCTCCCCGGGAGGAGCCGCCTTGCGCATTCTTCGAATCTGTTCGATCCATTCGTCCGGCACGATATCGCGGAAGTGGAGCGAAAGGAGCTTTTCTCTCCCGATGCCGAGAAGTTCGACGGCCCTGGGGTTGGCTTCCTGAATCCGGTCGTCCTTGTCCAGGAGCAACACACCGACGGGCCCCGCGAGGAAGAAGGCTGCATGCAGGTCAGCCGTCCGCCGGCTGCCCTGCTCTGAAGGGGCGGCCACTTCGTACGGCTCGCTGCCGGCTGGGAGATCGGGGAGTCCGGCGCAATACATCCTCCGCAAGGCGCCGAGAACCATCCGGACCATTAACTGGCAAATACGGACCTCCCGAATGGTAAACCCCTCCTCGGACATCTGCTTCCGCACCAGGAGCACCCCGAAAACCTGCCCCTGGAAGAGCCACGGAAGGACCATGATGGAGACGTCCTTGATCCTGCTCATCTGATCCTTCTTGAGCGAATGCATCAGGGGATCCTTCGCAGGATTCTCAACGACCGTAATGTTGCCTGTCTGCAGAGAGCGCAAGATCTCCGGATAATCGCCCAGGGCAATGCTCACACCATCGAAATCCGGGTCTTCGTGCGAAATGGCCACCGTTCCTGTCTCCTGCTCGCGGTCCAGCAGAATCATCGAGCAGTGGGATACCTGGAGAATCTCCGTGATCTTTTTCACCAGGGTGTGGAGGGCAAGCCGGGGGCTCAGGATGGTCGAGAAGAGCTGAATCACCTCGAGGATACGAATCAGGTCCCGCTTGTCGAGGCTGTAGAGGATGCTCTCAAAGGCCTCCAGCGGGCCGATTGAATCCGGGGGGTCGGCCGTTGCGAATCTGCTGAACCGATCGCCCAGGGAGTTCACGAGGATCTTCTGAATCAACCCATCATCCATCGAAGGAGGCTGCCTTCTGCTCGTCATTCAGTCATTCCGCGGGTCACTAAGTAAAGGTATCGGCTCCATGTGGGAAAAAATTTACCATTTTTTTTCCCGAAAGAGAACGAAAAAGCAAGCCTTTGTGTGCTTTTTTCTCAGGTGGGGAGTAAATCTTTGGAGTTGGGGGGGCGAGGGCCTTACATTTTGTACTTGCCGAAAGCCTCAGTCGAGAGGTTCTCGAGGATTTCCGTCCACTTGTCCCTGTCCTCCGGGGTGGCCATCCCCTCCTCCGCCTTCGAGGAATCAATATGTCTGGATTTGTTGAGCACCTCCTCATGGACGAAAATGGGAGACTCGGTCCTCAAGGCCAAGGCAATGGCGTCGCTCGGGCGGGAATCGACGGGGAGCGTTTCGTCGCCGACCTTCAGATGCAGGATGGCAAAGTAGGTGTTGTCCTTCAGATCTGTGAGCTCCACCTTTTCCAGGTTCACGTTCAACTCGTTCAACACGTTTCTCAGCAGGTCGTGGGTCATGGGCCTTGCCAGATCGATCTTCTCCAACTGGGTCGCGATGGCGCTCGCCTCTGCAATCCCGATCCAGATAGGCAATGCGTTTTCGCCGCTGCTGTCCTTCAAGATAACGATCGGCATCTTGGTCATGGGATCGAGCGTGATCCCGGCAACTTTCATCTCAATGAACATGGCACATCTCCAATCGTGGAGCCGTATCTCTATTCTCTATCATTATTAGCCGCCCGTATCGTCCCTTGTCAAGAAACATCTTCCTCGAAGGGAATTCTGGCAACCCTCCTCGATCGTGACGGGAAGCAACCTCCCTGCCAGCCCTTCCGGACCGCTGAAATTCACGATCCTGTGGGTCCGGGTCCTTCCCATCCACTGCCCTCCATCCCGGCTCACGCCTTCCACGAGCACCTCGAGCGTCTTCCCCTCCAGTGCCTTGTTCTTCTCGAGGCTGATCTGCTTCTGGAGATCCTGTAGTACATGGAGTCTGCGGAGCTTCTCCTCTTCGGGAACCGTATCCTCCAATGCCGCGGCCCGGGTCGAGGGCCTTGGGGAAAATCTGAAAGAATACAGGCTGTCAAAACGGACGCTTCGCATGGCCCGCAGCGTGTCCTCAAAGTCTTCCGGACGTTCGCCCGGAAACCCGACGATCATGTCCGACGTAACCGCCACATCCGGAACCCGGTCTCGAAGGGCCGAGATCTTCTCCAGGTACTCGGAACGGGTGTAGCCCCGATTCATCTCCGCCAGAACCGAATCGCTTCCCGACTGCAGGGGCAGATGGATGTGCTCGCAGAGGGGCCCAAGGCTGCCGAAGCAGTCGATCAGCGCCTCGGACAGGTCTTTCGGATGCGACGTGGTGAAACGAAGCCGCTGGAGCCCGGGAAGAGCACTCAAGGCAGCCAGCAAATCCGGGAACCGGAAGCCCTTGCGATCCGGGGCGCGATAGGCATTCACGTTCTGTCCGAGCAGGGTCAACTCCTTGACCCCGTCCTCGGTCAGACGCCTGGCCTCTTTGAGGAGGGAACGGTACGGTCGGCTCCTCTCCCTCCCACGGACAAAGGGAACAACACAGTAGGAGCAGAAATTGTCGCAGCCCTCCATGATCGTCACGTAGGCCTTCAGACCCTTGCCATCCGAGATCCCGGGACACTCCAGGTCTTCGACCGAATCCGTTATCTGGGACACGGCGGCAAACCGTTCTCCGTCGACCCGGCACCGTTTGACCAGTTGATCGATCTCAGAGACATGATGGGGGCCGAAGACGACGTCCACCTGAGGCATACGCTCGAGAAGGCCCTGCCCTTCCTGCTGCGCCACGCAACCGCCCACGGCGATGACAACCCCCGGCCTCTTACGCTTCAGGGCCCGGAAACGCCCCAGGAGGCTGTACGCCTTCTCCTCCGCCTTCCGTCGTATGCTGCACGTGTTCACGAGGAGGATATCCGCTTCCGCCGGAGAGAAGACCCGCCGACACCCCGCCTGCGCCAGGTGATACCCGGCCCGCAGGGAATCCTGCTCGTTCATCTGGCACCCGAAGGTCTCGATGTAGAAGGAAAGCCCCTGCATACCTGAAACACTTCCTTTCGTAAGCCTTTTTTCCTGCTCGTGGGCAGACGGGAGGCTCTCGCTATGCCAGCGCTCGTACGATTCGGCGCTGTGCTGGGTTCCGTCGGAGATTTGTGCCCGGCGACTTTGTAGGGGGAGGGAGAGACGGAGCCCAAGCAAATCGGAGAGGGAACCCAGCACAGCGCCGAACGGTAGAACTCAATTGACGCATAGCGAAAGTCTGCCGTCAACCTGCTATACAGCCTCGATGTTGGAAACCATAAGCTCCATGCCCTGAAGCACGTCGATGTCCTCGTGCTCGCACTCCGGACATACGAAACGGTACTCCTCGACAGAAAACTCGTGACTGCAGCTCTTGCATTTCCCTTTGATGGGGAGTGTCTCGATCACCAGTTCCGCCCCATCCACCACCGAGGATTCTCGAGCCACGAACCCGAAACAAAACTGAAGCTGTTCGGGAACGATGCCTCTGAGCTGTCCGGCCCGGACATTGATCCGTACAACCTTGTCTACGTTGTTCTGCTCTGCCGTCTTCACGACGATGTCCAGGATATTCTGGGCGAGCCCCATTTCATGCATCAGAGATCCTCCGGACAGGGTCTTCCGTTATCCCTTCATCTTGCTTTTCAGCCAATCCGTCCATTCATCCAAACCCTCGCCCGTCTTGCAGGATATCTCCAGGAACTTCAATTGGGGATTGATCTGCCGGGCGTTTTCCCTGGCCTCGTCGAGGGAGAAGTCCAAGTGCGGAAGAAGGTCGATCTTGTTGAAGATACAGACCGCAGCCTCCCGGAACATCAGGGGGTACTTGAGGGGCTTGTCCTCACCTTCCGTCACGCTCAGGACCACGATCTTCGCATCTTCTCCGACTCGGAACTCCGCCGGGCACACGAGATTGCCCACGTTCTCGATCACCAGGAGTCGCACATCACTCAGATCCAGGTCCGCGAGGGCATCATGAATCATCTTCCCATCCAGGTGGCAGGCATTTCCCGTACTGATCTGGACAATCTGACACCCGAAACGCTCGAGTCGCTCCGCGTCCTTGGTGGTCTGCATGTCCCCCTCGATGATCGCAACACGCGAGGGGTCCAACCGCTCGAGCGTCCTTTCCAGGAGAGTGGTCTTGCCCGAACCGGGGGAACTCATCATGTTCACGGCGAAGGAGCTATTTGCCTCGAAGACCCGCTTGTTCTCCGCAGCGTAGGAATCATTCATCTCGAGAATGTTGTTCAGCACTTGAATCTTGATCGGCATTGCACATTCCTTTCCTGCAGGAAAAATCACGTTTCCAGGTTGAGCAGGTGACCCATCTTCTCCTGCTTCGTCCTGAGGTAGTTGATGTTCTTCTGGTTGGCCTCCACGATAATCGGAACCCTTTCAACCACCTCCAGGCCATACCCTTTCAACCCGATGATCTTCTTCGGGTTGTTGGTCATCATCCTGAGTTTTCGTATGCCGAGGTGAGCCAGGATCTGCGCCCCGAGCCCGTATTCACGAAGATCGGGCAGCAGGCCGAGAGCCTCATTCGCCTCGACCGTGTCCTTGCCCCTTTCCTGCAGGGCATAGGCTTTGATCTTGTTTGCCAACCCGATTCCGCGGCCTTCCTGATGCATGTAGATCAGGGCCCCTTTGCCCGCTTCGCCGATCATCTCCATGGCCCGGATGAGCTGGTCGCCGCAGTCGCAACGGAGGGAGTGAAACACATCCCCGGTAAGGCATTCAGAGTGGACACGTACGAGTACACTCTCCTCAGGATCGAACTCTCCTTTTACCATCGCCAGGTGTTCGGTTTTGTCCAGAACGCTGCGATACACCAGGGCTCGGAAGTCACCGCCGAAGGGGGACGGGATGAGCGCCTCGGCCACCTTCTCCACAAGGGACTCCTTCTGCATGCGGTAGGCCACGAGGTCCTTGATCGCCACGATCTTCATGTTGTGTTTCTCGGCGAACACCTCCAGGTCCGGCATCCGGGCCATGGTTCCGTCATCCCTCATGATCTCGCAGATGACCGCCGCCGGCTTGAGCCCCGCCAGCCGGGCAAGATCTACCGAGCCTTCGGTCTGACCGGTTCGAACAAGCACGCCGCCCGGCTTTGCCCGGAGCGGGAAGATGTGCCCGGGACGAACGAAATCGTCCGGCTTTGCCTTGTCGTCCCCCACCAGCCGAATCGTATAAGCACGGTCGTAGGCCGAGATTCCGGTCGTGATCCCCTTGCTCGCATCGACGGAAACGGTGAAAGCCGTTTCGAAGCGCGATGTGTTCTTCTCGACCATCATCGGAAAATCGAGTTGATGAAGCCTCTCGTCCGTCATGCTCAAGCAGACCAGACCCCTTCCATGTTTGGCCATGAAGTTGATCTTCTCCGGGGTTACGTGCTCGGCGGCGAAGCAGAAATCTCCCTCGTTCTCTCGATCCTCGTCGTCTACGAGAATCAACATCCTTCCCTTGCGAATGTCGTCAATCGCCTCCCTCACCTTAGCCAGCGGCATGGGAATTCTCCTTTCTCAAACCTTCTTGCCTCATCCCTTGGAGCCCAGGTCCAAGGGCGTGGGTCGGTACCCGTTCTGATGCGTCTTGTTGCAGGGTAATCACAAAAAATAGTAAAGAAATTAGACTGATGCGTCAAGGAGTCGAAAATGTCCTTCCCACAAGAGCATCTGCACGCGGCCTGCCGAGAGCGACCGAGGCCCGCACATGACGCGGAGGGGATTCTGTGATACTCTGTGAACCATTGAAGTTCTCAGCCAATCGATAACAAGCGTAAAACACATACGAGGATCAAAAAGTTGAAGCCCGGAACATCGAAAACCGTCGAGATCGAGTCACTGGCATACCGCGGAGAGGGCATCGGCCATGTTGAGAACAAGGTCATTTTCGTCCCCCTAACCGCTCCCGGAGACAACGTGGAGTTGACCATATCGGAGAACAAGAAGAACTACCTCCGCGGATCGGTCAACCAGTTCATTGAACAATCCCAACACCGCGTTGTGCCCCTTTGCGACTATTTCGGTGAGTGCGGCGGCTGTCATTGGCAGCATCTGAGCTACGAATACGAACTCGAGGCCAAAAAGAAGATTCTACAGGATACCTTGTCCAGAATTGGAAAGGTCGGCCCGGATTCGTATGAATGTCCACCTCCGATCCCCTCACCAAAGTCTTATGGGTATCGATGCCGAATCCGGCTTCAAGGTCTCACACAACGGACGACCGAACTCGGCTTTTTCAGGGCCCATTCCCGGGAAATCATCCCCATCGACCGATGCGAACTCGCTTCCGAGTTTCTCAACGAGACGGTGAAGCGGCTGCACAGCTTCCTGAACTCCCTCGACTACCTGATGGCCTTCAGCGAAGTACAGGTTCTCGCCAGCCCGGATCACGAAGAGGCTACCCTCTCCTTCTCCTGTCCCCAGAGGATGGACGACGAACTCGTCAAGGATTTCCTGAAAAACCTGAAGGCGTACATCCCGAAGGTCTACGGCGTTTCATTCGAAACGGTCAACAACGGCGAGGCCTACACAGAACACTTCGGCAATTGCGGCCTCGAGTTCAACTACTCCTTTTCACCGAATTCGGGAGCAGAAGCCGTCCCTCTGCGATACCGAACGCAGATCCACTCATTCAGTCAGGTCAACCCGGATCAGAACCGAAACCTGCTGAACACCATCTATGATTGGGCCGAGCCCTCGGACGAGAAAGTTGTGCTGGATCTATTCTGTGGGGCGGGCAACTTGAGCCTTCCCCTTGCCCGGGATGTCAAGAAGGTGATCGGGTTGGAGAGCAGCCCCCTTGCCGTTGAAGACGCCCGCTACAACGCAGGGCAGAACGGGTTCGCCAACTGCGATTTCCGCCTTGCCAACGTCTACGAGGGCCTGGATCAGCTGAAGGGGGAGGACCGAGTGGATGTTCTGATCATCGACCCTCCCCGCAAAGGGGCGAAGGAGTGTATCGGCAACATCGCGGCGCTGGCCCCCTCGAAGATCCTCTACGTCTCGTGCGACCCAACGACCCTTGCAAGAGACCTCGCTCTTCTCTCGTATTCGAAG
Source organism: Syntrophobacteria bacterium (assembly GCA_030145435.1). GTDB lineage: Bacteria > Desulfobacterota > DSWW01 > DSWW01 > DSWW01 > S015-6. The sequence continues at coordinate 30,243 of JAQYVQ010000476.1, forward strand.
TACCGGCTGAA
>JAQYVQ010000510.1 GCA_030145435.1 Syntrophobacteria bacterium
GTTTCCATGCGTCCCAATCGAGTTCCTCTTTTTCGTCCATCTCGGCGGAACGGGGGGCAACCACCTCCTTGCCGAATTTGTAGGCCTGCGCCCGCATCGAGGTCTGTTCTTCGGTCCAGGTAAAGTCCATGTCATTGTCCCTTCTTCGGTTGTCTCTCAGCAGGATATTTGGAGCCTTCGGCGAAGCAATCTCCCAGCACCGATTATGAGCCCGGGGATTCCCGTCTCGGAGAGCTTCGATAAATGGAGTATCTCCACCTTTCCGTCATTCCTGCGAAGGCAGGAATCCATTGGCTTTAGGTGCTTAGGGTTCGCGCCGGAGCCTGCCCCCGCAATCTTTAGGCGGGGGCGGGGATGACGGCTTACTCAGCCGGGGGATTGCCGCGTCGCTGTCGCTCCTCGCAATGTCCGCTATGTGTCTCCTTGCATTGGTGAACCGATTATCAAGCCTTCTCTTTGTTGAAGGCGGGTTTTCGTTTTTCCAGGAAGGCGGCAACCCCCTCCTTTGCGTCCACGGTCTCGAAGATACCGGAAAACAACTTCAGCTCATGTGCCACCCCATCGTAGAGCCCCTTCGTGTTTGCCGCGATGACCGCCTCTTTGGAGAGTCGAAGGGCGGTTGCGGACTTCTTGAGGAGCTTCCCGACGATCGCGCCGACCGCCTCGTCGAGTTGATCGTCCGGCACGACCTTGGTCACGAGCCCGTATCGGAGAGCTTCGTCCGCGTCGATCGGGTCCCCGGTGAGTATCATCTCCATCGCCTTTCCGGTCCCCACCAGGCGGGGCAACCGTTGACTCCCCCCGGCGCCGGTCATGATCCCGAGCTTGATCTCCGGCTGGCCGAACTGGGCGCTCTGCGCGGCGATGCGGATATCGCACCCCAGGAGCATCTCACAACCCATGCCAAAGGCAATCCCGTTGATGGCCGCCACAACCGGTTTCGGACAGTTCTCCAGCATGTTCGGAGAAAAGTACTGGCTCAGGATTCCGGCGACTTCTTCTGCGCCTCCCGGGGCTTCGGTCCACCCTTTCAACATGCTCACGTCCGCACCGGCCATGAAGGCACGGCCGCTGCCCGTGATCACCACGACCCGCACCTCCGGGTCTTTTGACAACTGGTCGACCGCTCGCACCATTTCTTTGGACATGGCCTCACTGTAGGCATTGAGCACCTTGGGCCGGTTAAAGACAATACGGCCCACCTTGTCCTTGACTTCTACGATCATGGTTTCGTAATTCATTTGCTCTTTCCTCTCTCAATCCAGACGGGCCTTGCCGACCCGCTCTCGAATGTAGTCGGCGATCGTTTCCCCAGGCAGGCCGGGAGGAAAGACTTCGTGAACCCCCATCTTCTTCAGGGGCTCGAAATCCACCTCCGGGATCACGCCTCCCATGATGACGAGCACATCGGTCATCCCCTTTTCCTTCAGTGCCGGGATCAGCCTCTCGGCAACCAGCAAATGACCGCTCGTCATGATACTGACGCCGATCACACCCACGTCCTCTTGGACCGCCGCGTTGACGATCTCCTGGACCGTGCCAAAACGGAAATAGATCACCTCCATTCCCGCGTCTCTCAGCTCTCTGGCTAACAGCTTCGAACCACGGCCGTGGACATCGATCTTCTTCTTCGCAAGCAGCACTCGAATCTTCTTCTCGGCCAATTCAAGTCCCTCCGTCCTCTATTTCCAATCTTTATTCCATGACCACCCATCCAAAGGCCCCACGCATGACATCCATCATCTCGCCGTTCGTAACCCCCTTCCGGGCGGCATCGACGAGGGTCGGCATCAACTCGCCCTCCCCTGCCTTGAGCTTTGCGCACGCCTGCTCCAACTGCCCGATGGATTTCTCCACTTCCTGGGCGTTCCTCTTGTTCCTGAAGGCCCGGAGTCGTTCGATCGCCTTCTTTTCCACCGCGTAATCCACCCGGAACGGTTCGTGTTCCTCCTTTTCCGCCGTCACATACCGATTCACGCCCACGACGGGGAGTTCTCCACTCTTGATCAACTTCTTCCGCTGGTAGGCGCTGTTGTCGATCGCCTGCTTGACCCAGCAGTCCTTCAGGCCCTTCATGTAACCGCCCCGTTCCTCCAGCTCATTGAAGAGCTTCCAGGCCTCCTGTTCGATCTGGTCGGTCAGCCATTCCACATAGTAGGACCCGGCCAGGGGATCAGCCACATCCTTCATCCCACTCTCCCACATCATGATCTGCTGGGACCTGAGGGCGGTCCGGTGAGAGAGTTCGGTGGGGATCCCGATCGTCTCGTCGTACGAGCAGGAATGGATCGACTGCACGCCGCCCAACACGGCCGCCATGATCTGCATCGTGATCCTCGCCGTGTTGTTGAGCGGTTGCTGGGCCACGAGAACGTTTCCGCTCGTATGGATGTGAACGCGCGCGTGCAGGCACTTCGGTTTCGTGCAGCCCGCGTCCCTCGTAATCTTGGCCCACATCTTCCTGAGGGCCCGGAGCTTGGCGATTTCCTCGAAGAAATTGCTCTGCACACCTACCTGGAAGCCGAGACGGCCCACAAACGAATCCGGTTCCAGTCCGGCATCCTTGCCCGCATCGATCACGGATTTACCCCACGCCAGACCGTACGCAAGCTCCTGCACCGGCGTCGCCCCTGCCTCGGAGATGCCGTACATGAAGATGTTGGTCGTGTTCCAGGGAGGGATGTGTTTGGTGCAGTACTTGATCAGGTCGACCATCAGGGCATAGCCCTGTTCCGGTTCCCAGGACGGAATGTCCTGCACGGCCGTGCGGGGATACCAGTTCATCGAGTTTCCGCGCAGGGCGTCAGGGGGCTTGCCTCGCCTCTCAGCGGCCGCCACGATATGGGCCAGCCCGGGCAGGCAGTTATCGCCCGTGATCAATGAGAAATTCGTCGTCTCCAGTTCCCAGCCCCGTATCAGCTCGTCGTAGTCGTCGGGCGTGGACAGATGCACGCCGCACTGCCCCACGTTGCCCTCCGCTTCGGGATGATCCGCATCGATTCCGTACATGGCCGGGATATCGTAGACCACGTTGAAAACCTTGTGGCCGAAATACCCCTCCATGCCCTGCTCCACCAGGGTCTCCATCTTGGTTCGCGTTTCTTCGCAGGTCCCGAAACCGAAGACCATCTGCTGCATCCAGGGGGTCAACGCGTACCCGTCCGGATAGAGTCCCCGCGTAAACGGATAAACCCCCGGCATCACGTCGAGGTCCAAGTCCTTCACATCCTCCTCTGTGTACACCGTCTTGATCGGGATCCCGGACAAGTTGGTCCCGGGCTTGAGCTTTGCCGCGTACCTCTCCCTGCCCTTTTCCCAGGCCTCTTTTGCCTTCCTGAAGTTCTCTCCCCCGTCTTCTCTGGCCATGGAAGCTCCCTTTCCGTGTATACAGATTTTACTTGTTTATAGTCAGACCAAGGAATTTGATAGCACTTCGGCCCTTCTTTTGTCAAGAAAATTCCTGCCGCGGGGGGTGGCCCCGGCCCAGTTTTCACTTGCCATCCCGGAAGGATTGAAGTATATATGCTAACTAAACCTATATTAAGTCAGACTAGCAGAACATATCGGAATCCAACGGAGACTTCAGAAGACCACCGTTGGGGCTTGGCGGGTTCTTTCATTGAATCTATCACAAAATCCATGGGTTATGAATATCCACAGGGGCACGAGACGATGAAGAATTTGATCCCCATCGAGAAGAACGTGAAGATCTCCCACAAGATCGTCGAACAAATCAAGGGCATCATCCTCTCCGGAAGCCTCCAGCCGGGGGACCGCCTGCCCAAGGAGCAGGACCTGTCCGAGATGCTCGGCGTGAGCCGCCCTACCCTGCGGGAGGCCCTGACCGTGCTGGAGGCGATCGGGCTGATCGAGGTACGGCCCCGGGAGGGGAGCATCGTTCGATCGGTCGTGCCTCAGAGCATCCAGGACCCGATCCAGGGCATGATCGAGGTGGACCCCTGGAAGGTGCTCGAACTCTTCGAGGTCCGGGTA
>JAQYVQ010000529.1 GCA_030145435.1 Syntrophobacteria bacterium
GCCCTGTACATGGGGCCGGGCCACTACCGAAGCGTGGACTTCATAAAGGCGGGCGGGATCTTGAGCGTGATCTTCATCGTGGTCATGATCCTCACGATTGATCTGTTCTATCTCTAGAACACACGGGGCGAGGACCCACAACAAAACACAAGAGAACATGGAGGCGGTCGTATGGCAATCATAACGATTTCCAGAGGGTCTTACAGCAAGGGGAAAGAAGTGGCGGAAGGCGTGGCTGCCCAACTCGGGTTTGAGTGCGTAAGCCGGGACATTCTTCTCGAGGCCTCGGATCAATTCAACATTCCTGAGATCATGCTGCTTCACGCCATCCAGGACGCACCCTCTATCCTGGACCGGTTCAGCCACGGCAAAATCGCCTACATCACCCACATTCAGTCTGCCCTGCTCGAGCACGTGAAACGAGGCAATGTGGTCTACCACGGCCTGGCAGGACACATCCTCCTCAAGGGAATGGAAAGGGTGTTGAAGGTGCGCATTATCGCGGACCCTGCTCTTCGGGTCGCCGTGGAGATGGAACGCGAGCGGGTGGATGAGAAGGAGGCCCGCAGGAGGATCGCAAGGATCGACGAGGAGAGGAGGAAGTGGACGCGAAGGCTCTACGGGGTGGACCCCTGGGACCCGTCCCTTTACGACCTGGTGATTTGCATCGACAAGATCAAGGCAGAGGGTGCGGTTCGTCTGATCTGTGAGGCCGCCTCCCAGGAAGCCTTCCTCCTTACGGAGAACGATCGACAGAAACTGAGTGACCTGGCCTTGTCCTGCAAGCTGAAGTCGGAACTCCTCGACCTGGATCACAATGTGACCGTTACTTCGGAGTACGGGAATGTGGTCGTCTTCACGAAGACCGATAACCGGAAGGCCAGGAAGATGGAGGAGAAGCTCGATTCTCTGGCCGGCAGGTTTCCGGAGCTACACAACATAGAAGTCCGAATCGGAGACCCCAAGCTCTCCGCGGACGTGTGAAGGGACATCGAACAAACCACAGACGCAGAAAAGGATGAGACGCATGTCTGTCGTGATCATTTCCGGAGAATCCCATTGCAGGCGTGAGGAGATCTCCAGAGAAGTGGCCGAGGCGCTCGGATACGTTTGTATCAGCCGCGAGGTGTTGGCCGAGGCCTCCCGGAGGTACGGCCTCCCGGAGGAAAAACTGGAAGAGGCCTTGAAGGATTCCTCCGGTTTCCTGGACAGGTTGTCCAACACCCGGTCCCGACACCTGGCCTACTTCCAGGCGGCCCTGACGGCCGCGCTGAACAAGGACAACGTCGTGTATCACGGTGAGGCGGGGCACATGTTCGTGAGCGAGGTGTCCCATGTCCTCGGCGTCAGGCTGATGGCGGACCTGGAAGAGCGAGTGGCCATCAAGACGGAGAAGGAGGGAATGCCCGAGAAGAAGGCCCGCGAGCTTCTCCTGAAGGAGAGCGAGCAGCGAAAGAAATGGTTCCTTTCCGTATTCGGACTCGACGGGATGGACTCGGGACAATTCGACCTGGTGATCAACGTTACACAGATCGGCCCTGAGAGGGCGGTGAACATCATCGTCGAGACCACGCGAGATGTGAAATTCCAGCCCATCACCTACTCCGTGAAGGCGATGCAGGATCAGGAACTGGCCAGCAGGGTTCGTGCCGCCCTAATCGATGCCTACCCGGATGTGACGGTAAACGCGAGAAACGGCGAAATCTCGATCAAGACAAAGGCCCTCAAGAAGAAAGAGAAGAGCACTTCTATCCGGGATCAGGTTCAAGGCATGGAAGGGGTGAGCTACGTAGAGCTCGGGTCATGACCCGTCTGTCGGCAGCCTCGTTTACAGGCCTACCCAGGTCGTGAGAGCCTCTGCCGGCTCCCGGTCCGTTTCCACCGCATTCGCGGGGAAATCCCAGTCCGGGGTGCCGATCGCAATGGCGATCACGATCTTCTTGGATTTCGGAATCCCGGCAACCTTCCGCAACACGTCCGGATAGTAGACCCCCTGCCTCGCGATGCAGGTGCCGAGCCCGTACTCCAAGGCTGCCAGGCAGATGCTCTGCATGAGCGACCCGATGTCCATCAAGGGGCCGGGTCCTGTCAGAGACCCGTCCTGAACGATCACGATCGCGGCGGGCGCATCGAAGTGGCGGAACCCACGCTGCGTCCACTCCGTCCTCTTTTCTTCGTCCTCGCGCGCGATCCCCATCAGCCGGAAGAGCTGCTTGGCGAGCTCGACTTGTCGTTTTCTATACACGCTGTCCCGGGGGAACGCGGACTCCGCCACCTCGAGTTCCAGAGGGGCGCCTGCTTTGAGATGCTTTACGTTCTCCTCGCACACCTGTTTGAGAGCGTCTCCACCGATTACGAAGAACTCCCACGGCTGGGTATTCAGGGCAGAGGGGGCGCGGCACCCCGCCTCGAGGATCTCCTCCAGGACCTGTTTGCTGACCGGGTCCGGCTTGAATGCTCGGATGCTCTTTCTGCTCCGCATGGCTTCCACTACGTCCATCTGCTGTCTCCTCAAAGTGCTTGATGTGGGTACGGGCTAACGTTCGCTGCCGGCAGCGTCCGATTTCGCCTGTTCCACCTCGAGTCCACTGCCGTAGATCACGTAATACATGACCGGCACAACGACGAGTGTAAAGGCCGTGGATGCGAAGAGCCCGAAGATCAGCGCCCAGGCCAGGCCCGAGAAGATCGGGTCCAGGGTGATCGGCCAGGCCCCGAGCGCCGTTGTGGCGGCCGTCAGGAGGATCGGACGCATCCTCACGGCCCC
>JAQYVQ010000607.1 GCA_030145435.1 Syntrophobacteria bacterium
CGAAACGCATACGGAGGCTTTGCCCACAGTCGCCATCCTTGGTATGCTTCACCCTGGTTGAAGCAAATTCTACTCGAAATAGAATAACCCTTTCGTAGCGCAAGAACGTCATCATGAACAGATATGAAGACAAAACCCTTCGTGTACTTGTCCTTGAACCTTATTATGGAGGCTCCCATAAATCTTTTCTTGCAGGGCTGTGCCGGAACCTGCCCTTTACCTTTGACTTGATGACCTTACCGGCACGCAAATGGAAGTGGCGGATGAGGCTTTCCGCCCCGTTCTATGCTCAGGAGCTACATAAGTCAGGCAGACGTTATGACCGGATCTTATGTTCAACATTTGTTGATGTTGCCGCATTTCGAGGCCTTGCCCCACCGTGGGTCCGCGAAGTTCCGTTGCTGACATATTTTCATGAAAACCAGTTTGCCTATCCGACTCAATTTGAGGATGAGCGTGATCTCAATTATGCTCTCACGAACGTGACCACAGCCCTTTCTTCTGACAGAATAGCCTTTAATTCCTTATACAACCTTGAATCATTTATGGAGGGCATAGAAGAAACCCTGAAGCATTCCTATGATCTCAAACTGGAAAACACCGTTGAAGAAATACTCAACAAATCCAGAGTACTCCCTCCGGGAATTGATTTCTCAATTATTGATTCAGCTGAAAAGAAGAACCGCTCCGGCCCGCCCGTAATATTATGGAACCACCGCTGGGAACACGATAAAGACCCCGATTCATTTTTCGAAGCACTTTTTGACCTGGACCGGGAAGGCATTGACTTCAGCCTTGTCGTACTAGGGGAGTCCTTCAAGTCCCATCCGGAAATATTTGATGATGCAAAGAAAAGGCTGTCCGAGAAGGTCCTTCATTTCGGATATGTCAGGTCCCGAAAGGACTATGCCCGCTGGTTGAAGCACGGCAGTCTCGTTGTATCAACGGCAAAACATGAATTCTTCGGCATCGCCATACTTGAAGCTGTAAGGGCGGGATGCCGTCCTCTCCTTCCAAGACGGCTTTCCTATCCGGAACTATTTCCTGAAGATTTCCTTTATAATGAAGACGATCTGTTGGACCGTCTTAAAGAAGCCGTCAGAAAACAAAGACTTTCTCATCATGCATCCATAAAACTGACGAAACCCGTATCGTGGAAAGAGCTAGCCCCGGCCTATAAATCGTGGATAGAAGAAGACAGGAGAAGAGATCACAATGGACAGAGCCAGGATAGACACCGGAGATGAGGTTGATTCGTATTGCAGGCAGTGCAAGCTTGAGCGGGTTCACAATGTTGTCGCGCTCGTAGACGGAGAAGTGGCCAAGGTCATCTGCAAAATGTGCGGAAGCCGGCACAAATACAATCCCATTGATCCAGAACCAAATGGATCAGCCCCAAAGGCCGTGGGTAGCGGCGGTGCAACAAAGAAAAAGAAACCATCCGGTGCGCGGCGGGCCGCCTCAGCAAAGAGCCTGGAGAGTCAGTGGGAAGCAGCTATGGCTGAAAAGGATCCGGCCAACAGCAGGACATATTCAATGGACGGCTCATTTAAAAAAGACGAGGTCATTGAACACAAGAATTTTGGTCAGGGTCTTGTCATCCAGGTTGATGCCGCCGGCAAGATGCAGGTCTTGTTCAAGGATGGCACCAAGCGCCTCATCTGTGCCCCGGTCCAGTAAGGAACAAGACATGTCTATTGAGAGCGCAAGAGGATTTGTTGAAAGGATGAAGACAGACGGAGAATTTCGTAATCGCGTTGCCGAAGCAGAATCTCCGGAAGTCAGAGCACGGATACTGAAATATGAAGGTTTTGATTTCACAGATGAAGAACTCGATTCCTTGCGAAAAACAGTGAAGAGCTCTGTTGAGTCCTGAACGGCTATTCTTTCCCTTCACCGGAGAGGACTCGCCGGAGAGGAATCGTATGAAAGGCAGGAGAATAATCGTGGTCGGTGGCGGCGCGGCCGGCCTGATCGCCGCCGGGCAAGCCGCAGAGGCCGGGGCGGAATCCCTGCTGCTCGAGAAGATGACACGATGCGGCTGCAAGCTCTCCATTACTGGAAAAGGGCGCTGCAATATAACCAACATTGCGGAGATGACTGACTTCCTGGAGCATTTCGGCAGAGAGGGCAGGTTTCTTCGACATGCCTTTTCTCGCTTCTTCACCCGGGAACTCATGGATTTCCTGGAAGGGCTCGGGCTGAAGGTGGTAACGGAAAGGGGGGGACGCGTCTTTCCTGCCAGCGGCCACGCGCCGGACGTTGTGGCTGTCTTGCTGCAGTGGCTCAAAAGGTGTGGTGTGAGCATCGAATCATCATCGGCAGTGGACAGGCTGGTCCTGAAGAACGGTCGAATTGCCGGTGTCGTTGCCCAGGGCCGGGAATTTCCTTGCGACGCTGCTATCCTTGCCACCGGCGGCACGTCGTATCCGGCAACAGGATCAACCGGTGATGGCTACCTGCTGGCAGCATCCGCGGGACACACCATTGTCCCTGTCCGGCCGGCTCTTGTCCCCCTGGAGACGGCCGGCAATCCGGCCGCCAGAATGGCAGAACTAAGGCTTCGGAACATCAAGGTGGCTATGATTGTGAGCGACAGGAAGGCGAGGGAAGCCTTCGGAGAGCTGGAGTTTGCCGACTTCGGCGTAACCGGTCCTGTTGTTCTCACCCTGAGCGGCGAAGCTGTTGATGCCATGGGGGACGGAAAGAAAGTCGTGCTCTCCATCGACCTCAAGCCTGCCCTTGATGAGAAGAAGCTTGATGCCCGACTTCTGCGCGATTTTGCATCCCGCGGCAAGGAGGAGATTTCGAGTGTCTTGCGGGGACTGCTCCCTCAACAGATGGTGCCGGTCTGCCTTGACCTGACCGAGATCCTGCCGGACCGTCTCGCGAGCCAGGTCTCGACCAAGGAAAGAACTCGCCTGCGAAGGTGGCTCAAGGATTTTCGCCTGGAAGTAACAGGACACCGACCTTTCAGTGAAGCCATCGTAACCGCTGGGGGCGTGGATACACGCGAGATCGATCACAGGACCATGGAGTCCCGCCTGACAAAAGGACTCTTCATGGCGGGGGAGTTACTCAATGTTCATGCCGATACCGGTGGGTACAACCTTCAGGCGGCCTTCTCGACCGGGTGGCTTGCAGGCCACTCAGCGGCATCCGGCCCTTAGCAGCCCGTTGAAAAAGTGGCTTGGAGGCTGTTCAAAAAGTTCCAGATGCAAGGCAGGCAAAACTTGTCCCCGCGAAGGCGGGGATCCAGTTCAACAATGAGGCGAACTTCCCGTACGTTGAATGACGAGGGATGAAGCCGAACGCCGCAGATGGGACTTTTTCAACAGCCTCTTAGAGGAATAGGATGTTTCTGCCAACAACCACAAAGGAAGTGAAAGATCTTGGCTGGGGCGAGCTGGATGTCGTTCTGGTTGCCGGGGACAGTTACATAGACTCGCCCTTGGTGGGCGTTGCGGTTATCGGCAAGGTGCTCCTGCAGGCAGGCTACCGGGTGGGCATGATTGCCCAGCCCGATGTTTCCTCCACCCGGGACATCGCGAGGTTGGGCGAGCCGAGGTTGTTCTGGGGGGTCACCGGCGGTTGTATCGACTCCATGGTTGCCAACCGCACCGCTTCCGGTCGCAAGCGCAAGCGTGACGACTACACTCCCGGCAACATCAACAATCGTCGTCCCGATCGGGCTGCCACGGTCTACTGCAACCTGATCAGGAGACACTTCAAAGGCACCGTGCCCATCGTGCTTGGCGGCCTCGAGGCCAGCCTGAGGCGCATTGCCCATTATGACTTCTGGTCTGACAAGATCAAGCGGTCGATTCTGTTTGATGCGAAGGCGGATTACCTTCTGTATGGCATGGCCGAGCGTTCCGTGGTTGAACTGGCCGGCTGCCTGGAGGGAAAGCGCGAACCGGAACGGGTGCGGGGGCTTTGCTACATTTCCCGTGACATTCCGAAAGGATATCTCGAGTTGCCCTCCTTTACCGAGTCGGCCGGAGACAAAGAGGCCTTCACCAGGATGTTTCATGTTTTCTACCGCAACAACGACCCGGCTATGGCAAAGGGGCTGGCCCAAGAACAGGACACGCGCTACCTGGTGCAGAATCCACCGGCCCGCTATCTCTCAGGGCCGGAACTGGATGCGGTGTATGACCTGGAGTATCAGCTCGATCAGCACCCTTTCTACCAACGCCTGGGCGACGTCAAGGCCTTGGAGACCATCCGTTTCTCCATCACGACCCACCGTGGGTGCTATGGGGAATGCAGCTTCTGCGCCATCGCGGTCCACCAGGGGAGGACTGTCAGATGGCGCAGCCGGCGATCGATTCTCGATGAAGCGCGCCGGATGACAAGGCATCCCTTGTTCAAGGGAATCATTCAGGATGTCGGCGGCCCGACAGCGAACATGTACGGATTCGAGTGCCACAGGAAGCATGAGAAGGGGGGCTGTCCCAAGAAACGATGCCTGTTTCCCAAGGTGTGCACCGATCTCAACATCGACCACGGGAAACAGGTCTCCCTCTTCAAGGCTATTCGGGCTATGGATGGCATCAAGAAAGTTGTGGTTGCCTCCGGCGTCCGCTATGACATGATTCTGGCCGACAAGGCAAACGGCACCCGGTACCTGCAAGAGCTTGTGCGGCATCACGTGTCAGGACAAATGAAGGTAGCCCCGGAGCATTCAGAGCCGTCCGTGCTGGCCAAGATGGGGAAGCCGGGCCGTGAAACCCTTCTGGCCTTCAGGGACCTCTTCTACAAACTCACGTCACAGGAAGGCAAGGAGCAGTTCCTCACCTATTACATGATAGCCGCCCATCCGGGATGTACGGAACGTGACATGGCGCTCCTTCGGTCATTCGCCCTTCGGGAACTTCGCCTGCTTCCCGAGCAGGTCCAGGTGTTCACGCCGACACCGGCCACGTATTCTTCGCTCATGTACTGGACGGAGCGGGATCCCTTTACCGGAAATCGATGCTTCGTAGAGAAGACGACCCGGGGAAGAGAGAAACAGAAGAGCGTTCTTGCGAAGCGTCCGGCACGTCCCCCCAGACGCACCCCGTAGTCATTTCATGAGAACCACCAACGCTTCCGCTTCGGTTCTTACCGGTATCGCAAACGTAAATTTCGTTCCCCCGTCATTCCAGACAAGATCCCCTTCATTCAAATCGTGGGGTATGCACTCTGAATCGCTTGGCGAAGATGCCTCGATTCTGATATCCCCCTGTAATACGATCACGATCCCCATGAAGCACAAGGCTTCTTTCATATGGTGCAGATCAGATGGGAATTTCAAACGAAAGACACGGACGGTATTGTCTTCATAGTCAACCCTCAGGGACTTCGTGCCTGTCGATACGCAT
>JAQYVQ010000614.1 GCA_030145435.1 Syntrophobacteria bacterium
CGACCCTGGAGCTTTCCCACGTATCCTTTGCCCTGGGAAAGGGGTTCACAGAGGTTCCCCCTCTCCTGGAGAAGGCCAAGGCCTGCGTGGATCGTCTCGGAGACCGCCGATCCCGGGCATTGCTCGACCTCCATCTTGGCCGGTACTTCTATTTTGCAGACCGGCGTGCAGAGGCCTTGAAGACTCTCCGCTCAGGGCAGTTGGTCGTGGAAGAGTTGGGTGACGATGACATCCTCTCCCAGTCTGCCGAATTCCTGGGACTTCTGTTCTTCATGCAAGGTCATTTTCGAGAGGCCTGGGAGCACTTTGAACGAGCGTCTGTCTCGATCGAGACACGGGAAGAGCGATTGCGGAACCCGCTTGCTCCCGTATTCATGAGCTTCTGCGCAGCCTTCCTCGGGCGTTACCACGAGGCGATCGGGATCCTGGACAACCATTGGCGAAACGCACAGCGGGACGGCCCAAAAGGCCTGGCAACCAACTTCAGGTCCCTGCTGGGCAACGTGTTGCTCATGGTCCGGAAGAAACGGGATGCCCTGGTGCATCTCTACGGTGCACTCCAGGACGCTGCCGGCAGCAGCAACGCTCTCGGCCTCTACTGGGCCAAGGGGGGCCTGGCCTACCACCACTTCATGGAAGGTCGCCTTCGAGAGGCTCGCGACACCTTCGCTCAGGCGATGGAAGAGAGCGCCCACGCCGGCATCGTTCGACAATACGGTTCCCCGTGGATCCTGGAGATGCTCTTTGAGATCGATCGGCTGGGCTACGAAGGGATCCCAGCCTTCAGCTACCGATCGGAGGTACAGCGGATCCTGACGGAACCGAACATTCACTTGCGCGGTGTTGTCTTGCGGCTCCAGGCACGGGAGGGCATCACCACGGGTGAGGCCCCTGACCGGATTCTCACGTATCTGCAGGAAAGCAAGACCTGTCTCACCGCTTCGGGCGATCCCGTACAGCTGGCCAAGACCTTGCTGGAGATGGCCCGGTTGGAGCTCGGGAAAGGGGAGCGTCAGCGCGCTCGGGAGCTTGCACAGAAGGCCTGGCAGGGACTGTCGGGTTACGCCGACGAGTTCTTCCCGGATGACCTGAGATATCTACTCGCCACCCCGGAGCGCGACCACGTGGCAGAAGGCCCTGAGGCGCCTGAATCGGTCCTCCAGAGGTTCCTCGAGATGATGGAGGATTTCATCCCGAGTCCGGACTTGAACGAGATTCTCAGACGAGCGGTGGCGGCCACGAACCACTTTCTCGGGGCGGAACGCGGAGCATTGCTCTGGTTTCACGGCGGCAGACCGGACAAGGCCCCTGCCCTGCGAGCCGGCATCAACCTGACCGAAAAGGAAATCGCCTCCGAAGCCTTCCGCTCGAGCCTGGCACTGGTGTTCAAGTCCTTTCGGGAACAACGGCCCCTGCTCGTCCGCCCGAAGACGTCCGGTCCGGGCCGTACGGGACAGCCCGTCCTGTCGATCCTCTGCCTGCCTGTCGAGGTGGGGGGCAAGCTGAGGGGCGTTCTCTACCATGACAACGCCTACCTGGACGACTGCTTCGATTTCCTCGACGGCCCTCTGCTGGTACGGCTGTTCCAGCACGTGAGTCTGTTCATCGACCGCATCTGGGCGTACGGCCGGCTGCTGGAAGAGAAGACCCGGGAGGCAACAGAGAAGGCGGTCCAGACAAAGCCCTTCGACGAGGACACGATCCTTGCCCAGAGCCGTAGCATGACCAAGCTGCTCGCTCAGGCGGACCGGATCGCCGAGTCGGGCGCTATCGTCCTGCTCCTGGGCAAAACGGGCGTTGGCAAGGAACTCATGGCCCGGCGTATACACAGGAAGAGCCTCCGCAGCAACGCCCCTTACGTGATCGTCGACACCCCTACCATCCCGGAGAGCCTCCTGGAAAGCGAGATGTTCGGCCACGAAAAGGGGGCCTTCACCGGAGCCGACCGCCAGAAGAGCGGCCGCATCGAGCTGGCCGACCGGGGCACTCTGTTCCTCGATGAGGTGGGGGAACTACCCCTTTCGATCCAGGGCAAGCTCTTGCGGGTCCTCGAACAGAAAACCTTTTCCCGGATCGGCTCGAATCGCGTCCTGCATTCCGACTTCCGCCTGGTGGCTGCGACGAATCGAAACCTGGCGGAAGAGGTCGCTCGGGGCCGGTTTCGCGAAGATCTCTACTATCGCCTGAACGTCGTGCCGCTGGAGATTCCCCCCCTTCGGGAAAGAGACCGGGACGTGGTCTTGCTGGCCCGTCACTTCCTCGCCCTGTACGCAAAGAGATTCAACCGTCCTCACCTCGTGCTGACGCCTTCAGAGGAAGAAGAGCTCACTGCCTACGACTGGCCCGGAAACGTGAGGGAGCTGAGGAATGTGATGGAGCGGGCGGTCCTCCTGTCGAGCGGCGAGCGGCTGGCCTTGAACCTGCCCGTGGATCCGCGGTCGGAGGCGAATCA
>JAQYVQ010000628.1 GCA_030145435.1 Syntrophobacteria bacterium
CGGGTGGCTTTCAGTGCCCAGCAGCTGCACGGCGGGATCGGTTTCACCCTGGAATACGATCTGCACTTCTACTATCGCAGAGCCAAAGCCTTTGAGCTGAAATTCGGCCCCCAGGCCCTGCACCTGAGAAAACTCGGGGCAGCGCTCTGAAGAGGGGACCGTGGTGACCGTGCCCCTGTACTTTGCCGACTACGTCGTGACCGAGTACGGCATTGCGAGTCTCATGGGCAAGGACTGCCGGCAGCGCGCCCTCACGGCCGGCGAAGCGTTGGATTGATCTTCTTGGCTTGCCGACCCTCGTGGGATGTGACTGTTAATCACCGGGTCGGCGGTTCGGGGGGAGCAATTGATTCTCGGACAGGAATCGCAATGTCTGCCCGGTCACGAAGCGATGGCCTTCTTCATTCAGGTGTATTCCATCTCGAAACAGCCTCTTCTTTCGAAACAGTCCCTTCTTGCCAGAATACTGGCCTTCGAATTCCGGATATAGATCCAAACAAGGGATCCCGTGTTTTTTGCACAAGGCAAGCAATTTGCGTTGGGGTTTCACAACATAGTCATAGTCCCCGCGGTTGCTTCCATACCTGAGCTGGGATTCGAGAGGAAACACTATGATGGCCAGCTTTCCGTTGTGTTCATCCAACATACCCATGAGATCCAACAGATAATCTTCGTAATCGAGCCATGGAGCGTCCTTCCATGCTATATGGAAGTCCACGGTGCTTTCCCAGCTGAATCTGCCCTTTGATTTGGCCCTGCGCTGTTCCATCTCATGAAGAATCCCAAGGCGTAACCGCGTCAACAAATAGCTTCGACTGATCACACTGTCCCAGACGGAATCAACCTCCAAGGAGCGTTCAGCCTCTCTGGTCCAAAGCATCCTTGCATTCTCATCGAAGCGGTGCAGGAATCGATGATTGTCATTGAGGCAATATAGCCAAACGACCAGATCAGGGGTCGTGTCTTTCAGATACTTCTTGTAGAAGAGCACTTCCTGATAACTTGTGTACCCGGGCACGGATGCGTTAATGACTTCGAATGGACCGGTTGGTTCCAGAGAATCTCTCGTATATTTCACAAACCCGTCACTGTCCCACGGGATGGAATCCCCCAGGAACATGATACGATATACTTCCTTTGGTTTGGGAACCGTAATCTCTCCATGCCGTACGGACCGGTTGTTGAATCGCTCCCTGTCTGGATTCAAACGATAGCCCAATTCTTCGTCATAGATCACCCAGTTCGATGTGCCCAAATTCGAGTAAGGGACTCCTACGAGATCATGGGTGAGTCCTGTGAAGGCCCGGGGAAAGCCCTCGCGATAGACCCTGTAGGAGATTTCGGCAATGGAAAACAGGAAGAGAAACACCAGCAGATTGACCGCAATCAGAAGAGACCATTTGGCGAGTCTTTTTCTCTTCGGGGGCTTGCCGCTCATGTCTGCCACTCCGTGCGTTGTGGGCCACCGAGACCCCAGACAGCCACTTCCGCCAGTGGATCCCCGCCCTCGCCTTCGCGTCAGATGTCCCGCCTCCCGGCTTCCCGAATCATCCCGGGCTCCATCAGGTGGAACATGGAAGGCACTGCACCTGTTGTCTGGCCCGCGTCCACGACCAAGGTGTGGCCGGAGATGTAGCGCGCCTCATCACTCGCCAGATACAGCAGCGCGTTTGCGATGTCGATCGGCAAGCCTGCGATGCCAAGGGGCGACATGAACTTGATCGCTTCCTCGGTGCCTTCGAAATTCGTGGGATCACTCGTCACCACGTCCGCTGTCATGGGGGTCACGATGTTGCCGGGGGCAACGGCATTGACCCGTATGTGTTTCTGGCCGAGCTCGGACGCCACCGATTTGGTCAGGCCGACGACGCCGTGCTTGGCGGCAGTGTATGCGTGTGAGCCCAGGCCACCCGCGACCCCGGCCGTGCTCGCAAGGGAGATGATGGACCCGGACTCCTGGGGGATCATGACCCGCGCGGCGTGCTTCATCCCGAGGAAGACCCCTCGCAGAAGGACGGCGATCGTGAAGTCCCAGGCCTCGGCCGAGGTGTCCTTGATGGACCCGATGACGCCTACGATGCCTGCGTTGTTTACCATGCAGTCGAGACGGCCGAATTCGCTGACAGCAAGGTCGACGGCCGCTGCCACGTCTTCTTCCCGGGTCACGTCGGTCCGGATGAACCGTGCCGCCGGGCCCAGTTCGCTCACCAGGGCCTCGCCGGCCTCTACCTGAAGGTCGGAGACGACCACGGAGGCCCCCTCCTCTACGAAACGCCGGGCAGCGCCCTCGCCGATACCGCACGCGCCGCCGGTGATGACCGCTACCTTGTCTTTCAATCTGTCACCCATTCCAAAACCTCCCTGTTGTCTCTCGAGTTGTTTTCT
>JAQYVQ010000635.1 GCA_030145435.1 Syntrophobacteria bacterium
GACGATCTTCACCCGATAGTCCGTCTCCCCCCATTGGGGGTACGAGCCGATCTTGATCGATGGGAACCGGTCGAGGGTCTCGGACAGAAGGTCAGCGATCTCCGACTCACGCCGATGGGAGATGACCTCTTCGGTGTAGTAGGGCCGGGTTCGGAAGTGCTCTTTGATTCCTTCGAACTTCTGCCGAAAAAGCTCCGGGACCCCCGGGAACAGGTAGATGTTTTCTACGGAGAGGACCGGAAAGGACATTTCGTCGAGAAGATGGAGTTCCGCCCCCTCCGGGATCTCGGCCATCCTGAGGCTCGCCTCCTCGAGCTTGTCTCCGTAGAAGTCCCTGATCTTCTTCTCCAGGAAGGGGTGCCGTACCACCGGGACCCCCAGGGCCAAGGCCACGCCTTCCACCGTGACATCGTCGTGGGTGGGGCCCAGCCCGCCCGAGGTGAAGATGTGGTCGAAACGGCCTCGAAAGAGATCGAGTGTCTCCCGGATGACCTCTTGTTCATCCGGGATGACGATGGCTCGCGTCAGCCGGATCCCGAGTTCCCGCAGGGCCTGAGCGAGGTAGTGGAAGTTCGCATCCTGAATGCTGCCCGACAGGAGTTCGTTCCCGATTCCCACATAGGCGGCGGTGATTTCCTGTTCTGCGCTCATGGCAACAGATTACAGTAACGGCCCACCCATTTACAGCCCTTCGGGGGACCCATCGTTGTCGGCCCGATGTCTAATGTGCTATCTCTGTTCCGATTCGATTTTGTTTGGGCTCTGTCTCTTTCTCCCTGTAACATGATCGAGGACGAGGACGACGCAACATGAAAGAGCATTTGATCGATTGCAGGGGTCTTCAGGTTCATGTGGTCGAGTGGACCGGCCACACCGATCAGACGATCCTCCTGCACCATGGATTCCTCGATCAAGCCCGATCCTGGGACCCGGTTGCCGAGGCCCTGGCGGAGAGGTATCGGGTGATCGCCGTCGATGCAAGGGGTCACGGGGATAGCGGCTGGATCGGGAAGGGAGGGTACTACTATTTCCAGGATTACGTGTTCGATCTGACGGATGTGCTCGACGCCCTTGTGAAGGGCCCGGTCATTTTGGTGGGCCATTCGATGGGCGGTATGGTGTGCTCCCTGTTTGCGGGCACATACCCGGAGCGCGTGAAGGCCCTGCTTTCGATCGAGGGGGCCGGTCCTCCGGGCCTTCAACCCTCGGACGCGCCTGCCCTCATGGCGGGATGGATCTCGGCCGTCCGCGAGGCCCGCTCGCAAAACACCCGACCCTTGTCGGGGGTCGAGGAAGCGGCGCAGAGGCTGCAGTTGTACAACCCGCGGATCTCCGAGTCCTTTGCCCTTCACCTGGCCGTCCATGGAACGAGGGCGGCGGACAACGGTGGAGGGCTCGTCTGGAAGTTCGACCCTGTGCACCGTACGCGTGGACCCCAGCCGTTCTACCTCGAACAGGCAAGGGCCTTCTGGCTGCGGGTGACCGCACCCGTGCTGCGCGTACGCGGTGAACTGAGCCCCTTCCGGTGGGATGCGTCAGAGAACCGGGAATGCGTCTCCTCTGCCCGGAGAATCGAGATTCCGGGAGCCGGCCACATGGTGCACCATGAGCAGGCGGACCGACTTGCAGAAGCCATCCTGGCGTTCTTGGACAACCTTTCCGACTAAAGGGCATAAAGATGATTCCATCCGGACGGGTGCTTGTGTCCATACGGAGGCTTTGTGTCCTCCTCCTCCTTTCCGCGACGATCCTGTCCCTTTCTTGCAGTGCCAAGAGACGAGCCGAGGATATTGATTTCCCGACGGAACCGCCGGGGCTCGTGGTCTCTTCCCATCCGGCGGCCTCGCGTGCCGGCCTGCAGGTATTGAGACAGGGAGGCAATGCGGTCGATGCGGCGGTTGCAACGGGATTGGCCCTGGGCGTGGTGGACCCGTTCAACTCGGGCATCGGGGGAGGGGGCTTCGTGCTCGTTCGTCTGTCCGATGGTACTGTCTTTGCGATCGATGGTCGCGAGAAGGCCCCGGCGGCCGCTTCGAGGGGGATGTTCGTGAAGGATGGGAGCTACGATCCCGCCCTGAGCAGGGAGGGGCCGCTGGCCGTTGGGGTGCCTGGGATTCTGGCAGCCTACGAGAAGGCCCTGGAGCTTGCCGGATCCCGGTCACTGGGTGAACTGGTCGAGCCGGCCGTATCGTTGGCTGAGAACGGATTCCCCCTCGACCGCTACGGCCTGTCCAGGTACGAAAGGGCGATCGAGGCGCTGCGCCGGGACGCCCCTTCGGCCCGTATCTATTTTCGCTCCGATGGGTCGCCGTTGAGAGAGGGCGATTTTCTCGAGCAGCCTGACCTCGCGGAGACCTACCGCAGGATCGGGAAAGAAGGCTCTGACTACTTCTACCGGGGCGAGTTTGCCCGGCGGCTTGCCGCTTTCATGGAGGCGAAGGGGGGGCTCATCACCCTTGCAGACATGCGCAACTACCGAGCGGTGGTGCGAGAGCCGGTCGTGGGTTCGTACCGGGATTACACCGTCTTCGGCATGCCGCCTCCGAGTTCGGGCGGGGTGCACGTGATTCAGATCCTGAACCTGCTCGAGGTTTCCCGGATTCTGGAGGGCAGGTCGGGCTGGGATTCACATTCGGTTCTCTGGACCTCGCGGTTCATGTCCAGGGCCTTCGAGGATCGTGCCCTCTACCTGGGCGACAGCGATTTCATCCCCGTGCCCGTGGATCGCCTCACCAGCAAGGCCTACGCGGAAGAGATCGTGACGGGCATGATGAAGAGGAAGGCCGCGCCGGCCGTTGTCTCCGATTCAGACGGAGCCGCCCGTCCGGAGGGGGGGCACACGACGAGCTTCATCGTCCTCGACCGGGCGAGGAATGTCGTGGCCGTCAATCAGACGGTCAACCTGAACTACGGCGCGAAGATCACGCTGTCCGGTACCGGCGTGATTCTGAACAACGAGATGGACGACTTCAGTGCACAGCCGGGTACGCCGAATGCCTTCGGGCTCGTAGGGAGCGAGGCGAATGCGATCGAGGCGGGAAAGCGGCCCCTGTCGAGCATGTCCCCCACGATCGTCGTCAAGGATGCGCGGCCCGTGATGGCCCTCGGCGGTGCGGGTGGGCCGGCAATCATCACGGCCGTGCTCCAGGTGATGGTGAACGCGCTCGATCTTGGCATGGATCTTCCCCAAGCCATGTCCCACCCACGCTTTCACCATCAGTATCTTCCGGATATGCTGATCGTAGAGCAGGACACCTCACTCGTCCGTGAACTCGAGGAAGCAGGCAAAGGGCTTCAGATGGTCACGCGCGATCACATCGGTGTGGTTAACGCGATTGCCTGGAGCGAGAGGGAGAAGGCTTACGTGGGCGTTTCCGATCCGAGGGCAAGGGAAAGCAGTGCGTGGCTGCGGTTGCGGGAAGAGGGGCCATGAAGAAAGAAGCCCATCATCCGGAATCAGACGATCATGGGATCGGGAAAGGGTTCAGGCGCGCCGGAAGGGGCTCGCCGGGCCGATGGGAGGTAAGAATCTATGGCAGGAAGCGACTCGGGGACCCTATCGGCTGAGAAGCTCAAGGAACGAATCCGGGAATTGGAGGCAGAGACCGCTGCGCTTCGACAATCCGTCGCCGACTATGAGCAAAAGAATCAGTTCTTCGAGATGCTGATCCGAAGTTTGCCCGGGATTTTTTATCTCTTCGACGAGGATTTCAATCTGCACAAGTGGAACAAGAACGCAGAGAAGGTCACGGGTTACACATCAGAGGAGATCCTGAACACAGATATCTTCACCGTCATCGAGGGCAACGATCTGAGGCGGCTGCAAGAAAGCATACAGAGGGCCTTTGACACGGGCCAGGGCGCTGCCGAGGCGGATCTGCTCACCCGGGACGGAAGGCGAATCCCCCACTTCTTCACCGGTGTCAGCGCCAGAATCGGAGGGACCTCCTACCTGATCGGAATGGGCACGGACATCAGTGAGCGCAGGCGGACAGAGGATGC
>JAQYVQ010000067.1 GCA_030145435.1 Syntrophobacteria bacterium
CGGGTGGCCATGGCCCATTCCACCTGGTACGGATCGTAGATGTCCACGTCGCTGTCCACGACGAAGACGTGCTTGCAGCTCCTGTGACCTCGGAATCCGGCCTCGATCGCCCTTTTCCCGTCGTCTTCCCGCTTCTTGTCAATCCTAATGATCGCGTGCAGCCAGCTGCACCCGCCCGGATTCACGTTCACGTCCAGGCAGCTCACGCCCGCGCCGTTCACCTCCTTATAGATGGTCGGCTCGCGGGGCATGCCCATCAGCATCTGGTGCTCGCGCTTTCCAGGGAGCAGGGCCTGCCAGAGCGCGTCCTTTCTGTGGGTGATGCAGGTGACATGAAAGACCGGTTCCTGCCTCACGATATCGTAGGTGTCCGTCAGATCGACGAAAGGGCCCTCCGCCTCCCTTTCCTCGAGCTTCACGACGCCCTCCAGGACGAATTCGCACTCCGCAGGGATCCTTCCTTCAAAGGTCTTCGGCTTCGTCACCTTGAGCGGCTCGAGCGAGTTCGCGATCTCCAGCTCGTTCACGCCCAGCGGCACCGAGGTGGCCGCGGCAAGGAGGACGTTCGGAGCATTTCCGATGCATACCGCGACGGGCAGGGTCTTGTCCTCGTTCAGGAGCGTATCGAAATCCCTCTGCTTCACGATCCGGACGCTGAACCGGTCCTTGCCGATCTGCATGGCCCGGTGGAAATCTACATTCTGAATCCCCGCACCGCTCGTGGTGATGAAGACACCGCTCGTGATGTAGTTTCCACCGTCTTCCTTGCAGTGGAAGAGAATCGGAAGCCTGTCCAAGTCCACCTCCTGTTCAACCACCTCCTGGCAGGGGGCGCGATCCGTTTCCTCCGGCCTCGTCGGATTCTCGATGGCCTGGACGATCTTCGGAATCAGCTCGTGAGGCTCGATTCCGAAGTAGTCTGCGAAGTGTTGTTTGGTGCCGAACAGGTTCCCCACGACCTTGAATGCGGACTCCCCGACGACCTCGAACAAGACCGGCCTTTCATCCAATGCATTCAAGACGGCCGCCGCCTCCAGGTTCTTGCTGACCCTCTTCCTGACCGAGGTAAGTCGGCCCGAGGTCCGTAACGCCTCGATGAAACGCCTGAGTCCCATTGCCTTCACTCGCTCCTTGGCTTACCATTAACAGGGTCCGGGATCCCCCAGGCAAAGTATAGGAAAGCTCGGGAGGGGGGTCAAGCAAGCCAAGGTTCGATGACCGAGCAACTGGAGAGCAACGAGCATGATCGACGTAGGCGTGAGCGACATCGCCATCTACATTCCACAATTCTATCTTCCCCACGATGAACTAGCCGAGGCAAGGGGGATCCCCCCGGAGAAATTTCGCGAGGGCCTGGGGAATCACAAGATGGCCATCCTCCCGAACTGGGAGGATTCTGTGACCATGGCGGCCAACGCAGCGGCGCAGCTTCTCGAGAAGACAGGGACGAACCCCCAGGAGATTCACCAGCTCGTGGTCAGCACCGAAAGCGGTGTGGACCACTCGAAACCGGTGGCGAGTTTTGTCCAGGGATTGCTCAAGATCGGCTCCCGGTGCCGCATCTACGAGATCAAGCACGCCTGCTACGGCGGCACGGCCGGCATCGTGACCTCCATCGACTGGATCGCCCGGAACTACGGCAACTCGAAGAAGGCCCTGGTGATCATGACCGACGTGGCGCGATATGGCTTTGGTTCGCCGGGCGAACCCACACAGGGGGCCGGAGCGGTCGCCCTTCTCGTGGAGAAGAACCCTCGACTCCTCTCGGTCGACACGCGCACGAACGGGATCTTCTCGAAAGACGTTTTCGACTTCTGGAGGCCCACCGGACACCGGGTCCCGATCGTGGACGGGAAGTACTCGGTCGCCTGTTACCTGGAGGCCATGGAGGAGGCGGTCTCCCACTTCCGTTCCAATGTGGGCATCCCAAGGGGCCGGCTCCTCGAACACCTCGACTACATCCTCTACCACATGCCCTTCACGGGCATGGCCAGGAAGGCGCACCGTCACTTCGTCGATACGGAACACGTGGACCTCGGCGCGGAGGCGCGGCAGGATCTCTACACGGAGACCTTTCGGGCCAAGGTGGAGCCGGGACTCCTGGGTGCCAGAGAGGTGGGCAACATCTACACCGGCTCGGTCTACATGGGGCTGGCCAGCCTGCTCGAGACGGAACAGGATCGGGTGGAAGGGAAGCGGGTGGGCGTGTTCAGTTACGGAAGCGGCTGCGGGGCCGAATTCTTCCTCTGCCAGATGAAGACCGGACTCAGCGAGATCATCCAGGGCATGCGGTTTCAAGAGCAACTGGACAGGAGAAAGGCGGTCACCTTCGAGCAGTATGTCCAGTGGTATTCAAGAAGTGGCGCGGAGACCCTTTACCATCCCGCGGAGGTCGAGGCCCACAAGGACCCGTTCACGCAGTTCACCTTCATCGGGTTCAAGGACCACAAGCGCCAGTATGTTTGATAGGCCCCACCACGAGGATCGTCTCAGGGCTTCTCGATAGGCGCCCCCTCATGCTAGAATGAGAAGACTTCGTGGAAAACAAAGAGAGGCGGCCCCATGCACCATGCAACGGACAGACAATGGGAAAAACTCACCGTTCCGCCCAAGCGGGTTCTCGACAGGATCGAGACGGGGATGAGCATCTTTCTGAGCACGGGTGTGGCCGAACCCAGAACCCTAGTTAAGCTTCTGATGGAAACGGAAGCGGCGAACCTGGAAGACCTCGAGTTGATCCAGGTAATCAGCCTGAGCGATGCCATTTCCCTGGATGAACTCTCTGCTCAGAAGTACCGCTTGAAGACGTTCTTCTCGGGATGGGTGGCCAGCGAGGCGATCACAGCGGGCCGGGTGGATCTGATCCCGAGTCGTTTCTCGGAAATCCCCCGCCTGATCGATTCCGGGCAGATTCCCATCGACGTGGCTTTCGTACAGATCACCCCCCCCAATGAGGCGGGCTACTGCAGCCTCGGGGTGGCCGTCGACGTGGCGCGCTATGCCATGGAGAAGGCCTCTCTTGTCGTGGGCGAGATCAACCCCAGGGTGCCCATCACCTTCGGGGACACATTTGTCCCGATCTCCGATTTTGATCTGCTCGTGGGCGCAACGGAAGAGCCGATCTATTTCAGCCGCTGGCCCACGGACGACGTCTTCGACCGGATCGCGGCGAAGGTGGCCTCGGAGATCGAGGATGGGAGCTGCATCGCCTTTTCGATCGGCCCCCTCTTCGAGGCGCTGAGCACCCACCTGATGCAGAAGCGTAACCTGGGCGTGCACTCCCCGTTCTTCACGGACGCTTTGATGGATCTCGTCAAGAGCGGCGCCGTCACCAACCGGAACAAGGACATGTTCCGGGGCAAGTCCGTAACATCCTATGGGTTCGGCACCCCGGATCTTATGGCATGGCTGAACCGCAACCCGCTCATCGAGTTCCAGAGTATTGACAAGGTCTTCAGCCCGAATCAGATCGGCCGTAACCCGGGGTTCGTCTGCGTACTCCCTGCCCGGAAGGTGGACCTGTCCGGTCGAATCGCCCTCCACGTGGGAAAGGGAAACGTGGCTGCCGGACCGGAAAACGCCATGGACTTCGTAAACGGAGGGGAGCTTTCCCGAGGAGGGCGAACGATGTTCGCCCTTCCCAGCCGAAACCTGAAGGGGGAACCGAACATCCGGATCTCCGTGGAGAAGTACCCGAACGAGTTCAGCCTTCGGGAGGCGATCGACATGGTGGTCACCGAATACGGGGTGGCCTACCTGAAGGGGCGCACGGTCAGAGAAAGGGCGCAGGCCCTGATCGAAGTCGCACATCCAGATGATCGTCCGGGGCTCGTTGAACAGGCGAAAGAGAAGAGAATCCTCTACCCGGACCAGATCTACCTCGTAGACTCGGCCCGCCTCTACCCGGAAGGGATCGCCACGAAGCAGACCTTCAAGGGGGGGGTGGAGGTTCGGTTCCGAGCGATCAAGCCGTCGGACGAAGAAGAAATGCGCCGCCTCTTCTACCGCTTTTCCGACGAGGCGGTCTACTATCGCTACTTCAGCCCGATCAAGGCCATGCCCCACGCCAAGATGCAGGAATACGCAAACGTCGATTTCAGCCAAACCCTGTCCATCGTCGGGCTCGTTGGCAGCACGGCGGAAGGACACATCATTGCAGAGGCAAGATTCGTCCGCGAACGGAATCGCCCGTATGCGGAAGTGGCGTTCGTCGTGGACGAGGAATACCAGGGGATGGGCATGGCCACGTATCTCTTCAAGCGGCTCATCCAACTGGCCAAGAAGCAGGGCCTCAAGGGCTTCACCGCCGACGTCCTGTACACCAACAAGGGCATGATAAAGGTCTTCGAGAAGTCCGGCCTGCCTATCAAGGCCAACATGGAGTACGGGATCTACAGCCTGACCATCCCGTTCGAGACCGAGGGTTCCCATTCCGGCGAAGAAACCCCTCTACGAGAAGACGCATAGGACCTCGTCCTTGAGACCCATCACCTACAGCAGGGAGACGAATCCATGCCAGAGTTCAAGAAGATCTTGTTTCCGGTCGATCTGTCCGAGGTTTCTGCAGAGATCATTCCTTATGTGACCACCCTGGCCAGGACCTTCCAGGCCGATCTGCATGTCCTCTTCGTGGCGCGCATCTTCAAGTACTACGACACCATCTACGTACCGCCCGTGTCCATCGTGGAGTTTGAAGAGAAGGTCGTCGCCGGCGGCAAACGACGTCTGGACGAATTCGTCGCAGAGCACCTCAAAGACTGTTGCGTATCTGTCGTGAAGGTCATTCCCGGGGATCCGGCCGAGGAGATTGTCAGGTACATCGGCGCGGAAGGGATCGATCTCGTCGTCATGAGCACCCACGGACGGAAAGGGCTCGACAGGGTCCTGTTCGGCAGCGTGGCGAATCAAGTCGTCACCACCTCCTCCGTGCCGGTCATGACGGTGAACCCGTACAGAAA
>JAQYVQ010000073.1 GCA_030145435.1 Syntrophobacteria bacterium
CCGTGTCCTGCAATGCCGACCAGGACCAGCGGATTGAAGGCATAGATCATCACCCGTTCCCGTGGCAGGCCGAGCGTCTTCACCCATCGGAACATCAGACCGATCGCAACGCACTCAACGATCAGGAGGAACAACCGATAGTCCTCGACACGGCGTGTGAGGGCGGAGAGGAGCATGAAGACGTATTGGGCCACAGGAGGGTAGATGGCAGGCATGTCCTTGTGGTTGATCAGGGGGTAGACCTCGTCCCGGAAGGGGGCGAGCCGCGGATCTTCCGGTGGGATCGCAAACGGGTTGTAGCCCTCCAGGAGGATGCGCCCTTCCCAGATGTAGCGCGGGACGTCGTCCGACGGAGTCAGGTTGAGCGCAAAAAGGCGCGGACAGGCGGCCAGAAGGAGGAACGCGAAAACCCACCCCCTTTTGCGAAGCGGCAACCCCCAGCGCAAGAGGCCCAGATACCCGACAGAGGCGAGTGCAAACCCGGCGTAGAAGGCCCGCAGGTTTGCCCCGATGTCGGGGCTGCGGCTCAACAGAAAAGAACCAAGAAGCAGGAGGCTCGATGCGACGATGGAGAGCAGGCGCTTCATGCATCTCCGGTCTGGCTCAGGCCCGTACGAATCCCAACGGTGATAAAGCCGGCCGCAAAGATGGCGAGGAATGGCAAGATGCCGTAGTTGCCGTTCTCGAGGGCCGCGAAAATCGACGCGATCGAGTAGAAGCCCATCAAGACCTCGAGAACCCAGACCTTGTTTTCCCGGAGACGATACCCGGACTGCCTCTGCTCTCCCTTCTTGGGCGTTCGCACGAATTCGCTCGATTTGCCCACGACCGCTTCCACAACAGCGAAGGTGTTCGACACGGCGATGCCCACCCCGTAGATCACCAGGAAGGGGAGCCACCTGAGGAACGAAGCCGTCCGCTCCGGACCACGGAAGGCGGCAACGGTGTACATCGTGGAAGGGCCCAGGGTAGCGGCAAGAATCGGCAGAGTAGCGACGGCGAAAAAATATCGTGGCAACTCCAGGCTGTGGAAGAGAAGGATCGGCAAGGCCAGGATCGCCAGGAGGAGCATCAAGGGATGGATCAAATAGTTCGTCAGATGGAGGAAGGCCTCGATCTTCTCCAGCAGACTGTACGGCCCGCTCCAAACCCTCGGAAGATTCCGCATTGCCGTCTGTATCGATCCTTTTGCCCAGCGGAACTGTTGACTCTTGGCTCCGGTCATCGTTGCAGGAAGCTCGGAAGGCACGGTCACATCCTCGATGTAGCACGGCTTCCACCCTGCCAAGAGCACTCGGTAAGACAGGTCCAGGTCTTCCGTGAGGGTGCGGCTCGACCAGCCTCCTGCGTCGTCGATCGCCTGTCGACGCCAGACGCCGGCAGTACCGTTGAAGTTCATGAACAGCCCGCTCTTCGCCCGGGCCGGCTGCTCCACGAGAAAGTGTCCGTCGATCCCTAGGGAGAGACAGATGGTCAGTATGTTTTCGCCCCGGTTGAGGTGTTCCCACCGGGTCTGGACAAAGGCGATTTTCGAATCGGCAAGGAAGGGGGGGAGGGTCCGCCGGAGGAAATCAGGGCCCGGCACGAAATCGGCATCGAAGACGGCCAGAAACTCGCCCCGGGCCTGAGCGGTGCCGTGCGCCAGGGCGCCTGCCTTGTATCCGTCGCGATCCTCGCGACGGACAGCCTTGATATCCAGGCCTTCCCGGGCGAGCTTCTCTACCAGGCGGTCGATGATCTGTTTCGTTTCGTCCACAGAATCATCCAGGACTTGAATCTCGAGCCTGTCTCGAGGGTAGTCCATCGATGCGGCCGCACGGATCACACGTTCCGCAACGTTTCGCTCGTTGTAGATCGGGAGTTGCACGGTGACCGTGGGCCACTCGATTTCTTCCTTTCCCTGGTCGCGGTCCACCCACAGGTTCTCTCTGCGGGAGGAAAGCCCGTAGTAGATCATCACGTAGGCGTTGATGCCGTAGAGCAACAGGAGGAAAGAGGCCAGCCCATAAAGGACGAGAAGCGTTACGAGCATCTGCGACAACTCCTAGATGAAATCATTGCGGTCACAAATCATACCACATGGACAGGCGGTCCCTGTTCGATCTCTTCTTTCCAGCGCTCCTCCGACCAGTCGCCGTGCTGAAGGTTGCGAACCGGGCAGACCGTTATGCAGATGCCGCACTGGATGCAGGAGGAATTCCTGTTCGAGAACTCCTCTGCGTTCTTCGCGAACTCCATGACCGGGATCCCCATCTGACAGTACTTCGTGCAAAGGGTACAGCGGATGCAGTGCTGGCCGGATGCGATCTTCACCTTGGAGTTGTCCTTTGCAAAGATGTAGAGCAGCTTCGCCAGGGGACAGAGGAAGCGGCACCAGATCCGGTTTCCCCAGAAGGGGTAAGCGGCCAGGCCGACCACGCCGGCCAACGAGAAATCAACCAAGAGGCCCTGGATTTTCCACCAGCCGGAGTCCTTGTTCGCCAGGCCGAAGGCGATGACCATGGCGACGAGAACGGTGACCGTGTACGTGAGCAGGTTCTCCCAGGCCCGCATCCTGCGTCCTCTTGGCGAGAGGGTGCGGAAGCCGTCCCCGAGGGTCTCGGCCAGGCCGCCGCAGGAGCAGACAAAGGCGCAGTACTTCTTTCCCGTGAGCTTGGCCATCAGGGGCACACCGGCCACGGAGATCACGATGGACCAGGCAAACCAGAAGACGTGCGCACCCTGGGGGGCCCAGAAGTTCCAGACGTACAGGGGCGCCGGAAAGAACAGGCCGTAGGCGCGCCACCCGTCCTCGACGGGCCAGAGCATCTGAAAGATGATCTCCGGGATGAACCAGAACAGGAGAATCTGACTGAGGATCAGGCTGATGTAACGCTTGACCTGATACGGGTCCTTTCGGTACCGGATGATCGCCTTGACGCCGAAGCCGGTGATCACGGTCGCATAGAGGAGACCGAACCACATGGAGGGTTGCCACGAGGTCCAGGCGTAGAGGGGCCCGCCCGGCACAAAGGGCCAGAAGCCCTGCTTCTTCCATCCGTAGAGCAAGAAGACCAGGGCGGCCAGGCCGATGAGTGACAGGACCCTCTTGAGGTTCCAGTCACCCACCGTTCGTATCTTCAGGCCCTTCAGGAACTCCTCCGGCGGGTCCGAACCAATCATCACAAACAGGCGGTCGTTGGCAACGGTGTAGGGCTCGCCCTTGACCTCCACGTCGAGTGAATGCTCGCGCACTTCGAGGGGTTTGGCCTCTGTGAGCAGGTTGACCTTTCCGGATTCCACCATGTGGTTGAGCCGTTCGATGTTTGCCTTCTGGGCCCGGCTGACGGTGCGGCCCCGCACGATCAGGGTGACCTCGTTGTGCGGTGCCAGGGCCAGCGCGGCCTCCAGGGAAGCGTCGCCGCCGCCCACAACGGCGATCTTCTCCATGGTGTGTGCATCCGGGTCCACGAGCACGTGATGAACCTTTGTCAGTTCCTCTCCCGGGACCCCGAGCATCCGGGGATTTCCGGAACGCCCGATGGCCAGGGCCACCCTGCGCGCCCGGTACCCCCTTTGCGTCGTCTCTACGACGAAAGAGGCCCCATCGCGCCGAATGTTTGTGACCTTCTCACACTCCACCACATTCAGGTTCTCTTCCTCGATCGTCGCATTCCACCTCTCCAGCAGTTCCTCCTTGTAGGAATGCTCCACCCAGAGGCGGGAGCGGTTCGGCAACGCCTCCGGTTCGGCGAAGATCTCCTTGCCCTTGAAGAAGCTGTTGATCGTGTTCCCCGGGTGCTTCTGCTCGACGAGCAGGATGCGCAGGCCCATCTCGTGGGCCGCCAGGGCCGCCGCGAGCCCTGCGCCTCCCCCCCCCACGATCAGCATGTGAAACTCTCCGTCTTCCAGATCGCTGTCTCTGAGAGCCGGCCCGATCTTTTCGACAAAATCCTGGCCCATGTTCACCGCATTCTTGAGAAGGGGAATCCCGGCGAGATCGCCGATGATGTGGATCCCCTTGACGCTCGACTCATATCGGCTGTCGATCTCCGGCGCGCGCAGAATCTCCACGTCAGGCCCTTTGTAGAAGAGATCACCGAACCTCGGAGCGGATGGAGTCATCAGGGGCCTCATTCCTGGAAACGGGTTTTGTTCGGGAGGTCGCTCGGATGCACTACCAAGTCCTCGAAGAAGCCTCGCCGGGGCAGAATCGATGGGTGTGATGCCGTTCTTTATACCGTAATCCTCCCCGGATTGGAAGTTCCGGGCAGAAGGCCGCCCCCTCGTCCCTTCCCTTGACCCGGAATCGCCGTTTCTCCTATATTCATTCGGCTTACGCCGCAAGGGATCGGGGATCAGGGAACAGGCCCCACCCGTCCCCCAGCGAACTAGGGGTTCCAAGGGGGCCTGTTCCTCACTTATGTTGCCTTCGGAGGACCCTTACCATGGATAAGATAAACGTGGGGATCATCGGCTGCGGTCGGATCGCTGACCTTCATGCCCTCGGCTACGAAGAGAACCCCGCAGCCAGAATCTATGCCGTGTGCGACACGGACCCATCTTCCGCAGAGCGCCGGAAAGGCCAGTGGCAGGCAGACCGGGCCTACACAAACCACCTCGACCTGTTGGCAGACCCCGAGGTCGAAGCAGTCGAAATCCTCGTCCCTCACGCTGTGCACGAATCGATCATGGTCGATGCAGCGAAGGCCGGAAAGCACATCGCCCTTCAGAAGCCGATGACCAACGATCTGGCCAGCGCGGATCGGATGCTGGCCGCGGCGGAAGAGGCCGGCATCGTTTTCAAGGTCACGGACAATTACATGTTCTATCCCCCCATCCTGTTGGCGAAGCGGATGATCGAGAACGGAGAAATCGGTACCCCCACGAACCTGCGAATCAAGTTCGTGAGTGCAGGCAGCGGCGGCTGGGAGGTTCCCGACTCTTCGTGGGAATGGCGACTGCACGAGGCGGCCGAAGGCAGGACGCTCCAGACTTTTGATCACGGTCATCACCTTTGGGCGACCGCCTGGTTTCTGCTCGGGGAGGTGGAACGCGTGGTGAGCTGGATCGATTCGGCGGACGGGATCCTGGACTGTCCGTCCGTCATCATGTGGAAATACAAAGAAGGAAAGAAATACGGGATGTGCGAGTATTGCCACTGCCAGAACTTGACCATGCCGTCCAAGTACTATTCGAACGATGAATGGCTGGAGGTCACCGGGACCGATGGGATCATCATCATCCACCGGTGCACGGGGGATCTTGTCCCGGGCCCGGCCGTAAGTACTTTCACAGCAAAAGGCTGGAAACACTATTCGGACGTCGATTCCGACTGGGCGGCGGGATTCAAAGGGGCCACGCGAAATTTCGTGAGCGCGATCAAGGGAGAGGCCAAACCTCTGCTTTCAGGCCGTGAAGGAAGGGAGATCTTGAAGTTGACCCTGGCCATTCACGAGTCATCGAAGATGCGCCGGGAGGTGGTACTTGATCCTGGCTGTTAGCTGTTAGCTCCCAACCACTCCTCCCCTGAGATGGCACAGCAAAACAGGGGCGGAGGGGGGTGGGCTAAAAGCTAATGGCTAATAGCTGATAGCCAAGAAACCGGGCACGGGCACGGTTCCCTGTCGCCGGGCTACGCCAAACGTTCCCAGCCGAGTATCTCCAGTGTATCCGGGGTGGCGACGAGAACGCCCGGAAGGTGCTCCCGGATCTCCTGAGGAGACGGGTCGTTCCCGTCGGTCACGAACACGTCCCGCCCGGACGGCTCCACGCACAGACGACGTAAGGCCGCCACGCAGGCACCCCGCCCTTCTTCTTCATAAGGAAGGATTTCCTCGAAGAAGCACGGGATCTCCGCTTCCTTCAGAAGGTGCCGCACGTTCACCCCGGCGGGATGGAGCAGGTACTGGCGGATGCCTCGATTCTTGAGGTCGAAGAGGCAGGCCATCGCTCGCGGATTGACCTTTCCGTCGGCCCGGATGAGGGAACGCCACTCCCAGACGACCCGGTCGATGGGTTCCGTGTTTACGTAGAATTGCAGGGACCGCGTTACAGCGACCTGCCTGCTCGCGATCCGCTTCGGGATCGGCTGCCCCGTGAACAGCTTGACCGCCAGCAGCGGAAGGTTCACCCCGCCGAAACGATTCAAACCGGATCCCCCTCCGATCCTCGCGTTCACTTCGATCAGCACAGGACGGTCCTGCCGGTTGCGCTTGAATTGTGCGAACCAGGGCCCCTCGAT
>JAQYVQ010000135.1 GCA_030145435.1 Syntrophobacteria bacterium
CGATGTAACCGAGATCGGCCTCCACCCGTACATGTTGGCCTTTGCCAACGATGGGTTCAGGGGCTACAGCCTGCTGCCGATCTTCCCGCTGCGTACTTTCCGGCACAAGAGCGTCTTCATCCGCACCGATCGCGGCATCGAACGCCCCGAAGATCTGCGCGGCAAGGTGATCGGCACCCCCGGCTACTCCTCGACCTCGCTGACGTGGATCAGGGGCATCATCGAAGACGAGTACGGGGTCCGACCGGAAGATGTGGAGTGGGTCGTTGCATCTCAGACATCGGATTCTGCGTCGGGAAAGGCATCGAAACAGGAAAATGTCTTTCCGGAGGGCCTCACCATCCGCCAGGGACCTGCCGGTGTGGACGAAAGCTCGCTCCTTGAATCGGGTGAAGTGGATGCGCTCTTTCACGCGGTCGAGCCCCGGGCCTATGTGGAGGGTGATCCAATCGTCGCCCGGTTGTTTCCGGACTCTCGACGGGTCGAAAGAGCTTATTTCGCCAAAACAGGCATCTTCCCGATCATGCACGCGGTGGCGGTTCGGGACGATCTGATCGACGATCACCCATGGCTCCCAGAGGCCGTCTTCAATGCCTATTCTCAGGCCAAACAGCTCACCTTCGATCACCTCAACAAGCTCGGATGGGCCATGGTCTCGCTGCCGTGGTTCGGGCAGGAATACGAGGAAACACGAGAACTCATGGGTGATAACTACTGGCCTTACGGCATCGAGCCGAACCGCAAGACCCTCGAAGCCCTCTTCCGCTACTCGTTCGAGCAGGGATTGGCGAGCCGAAAGCTGACGATCGAGGAGCTCTTCCATCCTTCGACGCTGGAGTTCTCCGAGTAGCAGGCGTGAGGGCCCGGAAAGAGGCGCAGGTTTAAAGACATCCGTTGCAGGTGCCGAGTTGAGGATCCCGCTCGCGAAAGAGCGCCGGCGTTTCACGGTGAGAATTGTGGGGCAGGAAACAAAGGTCAAAATTTAGATATTGTGCGTTGAATAAATTTAGTCAATGTGCATTATCCATTTTGATTTTTCGACTCTGTGCTGTCCGCACCTACAGCCTCAGGTCTCAGGCCTCAGGTCGCAAGGCTCAAGGCACAGGGCACAAGGTTCAGCGGCGGATGGGACCTGCGACCTGTGACCTGCTACCTGGACCCTGACGGCTGCGTGTGCCGCTCGTCGCGGATCCAATCGGTCCTGGGCAACTCGTTTGTGCTGGCAATATCCTCAGTTCGACCCTTGGGCAAGAAAAATGACAGTTGTCGAGTTAGGAAAGGGACTATCATGTAGTCACAAAAGGAGAAGAATATGAAGAAGATTCAAATATTGTGTGTCGCGGTGATTGCCTTCGGACTGCTCTTGGGCGGCGCCGAGCCGGTCGAGGCTCAGAAGAAGGGCCAGTCCGCGTCGATTCAGCACGGCGTGGTGGTGAAGTCCGAAAGGGTCGATCTTTCGGACAATAAGACCACCAAGGGCGCCAAGGTAGGCGGCACCGTCGGTCTTTTGACGGGT
>JAQYVQ010000229.1 GCA_030145435.1 Syntrophobacteria bacterium
TCACCAAAGGACAGCGTGTGCTTCAAAGCCTGGTCGATTGCAGTGGCTTCTACATCATGAATTCCTTCCCCTTCTATTTCCAGCCTGCCGAACCGCCTCCCGAAGAATTTGGTTTCCCAAGCGAGTTCGCTCAGCCCCAGCTTGATTCCGCCGTCCGGCGAATGTGTGGAGTAGAGTCTTGAATCGCCCCCCGAAGTTGCTCCCGCTTTCGCCATGTCCGAACCTCCTGATCAAGGACCTGGGATGCCGTTGTTTCTCGGGATTATGGGAGAGAAGTCGAACTCGCGTCAAGGGGGAGAATTGAAGGCCGGATAAAAAAATCCCGTGCCGCCTTGGGAATGGAGGAGACAGCACGGGAATAATAATCGAAGTACGTTTCTAGATAACGCTCACGTCACTTGCAGCGGGTCCTTTTTGTCCCTGGGTAACCACAAATTCGACGCGATCACCTTCATTCAGGCTTTTGAACCCTTCTCCGTTGATTTCATTGTGGTGCACAAAAACGTCGCCATCCCCGGATTCACGAGAGATGAATCCGTAACCCTTGCTTGAGTTGAACCATTTGACGGTTCCTTTTTCTTTCTCCATCTTAAGAGCACCTCTTTCCAATGATTGAATTTCTGCTCTGGAAGTTCCGCTCTGTTCCCACATAAAAAAACCGCCCAGACAGGTAAATCTGAGCGGTATGACTTACGCCTTCAAGAACAGAACTTACCATACTTAATGATTATGGTATGTCAGTTGATAAGTGTTTGTCAATGGTTAAATGAAATTATAGGAAAAAAAGGCGCCTAGAGCTTTTTCTACGTCAGAAAGCTGGAAGAGGATGGCGTCTAGGCCGCCTTTTCCGCCTTCTTGGTGTTCCGGGCCTCGTCCGTGTTCTGCAGGTCGAAGGCCGGTGCGCTCACCAGGCAGGAGAATTTGCCGAAATGCAGGTTCCTTGCCATCAGGTCGTGGGCGGTCGGGATCTCCTCCCATGTGAAACGTTTCGTCATGACAGGCTTGATCTCTCCGGAGAGCACGAGTTCGTTTGCCCTGGCCGCCTGCTCGCCGTTGCAGAAATGGCTGCCGATGATCTTTTTCTGATGCATCCAGAGGTGGCGTACGTCGAAGTTCAGGTCATAGCCCGAGGTGGCCCCACAGATGACCACGCGGCCGAACTTGCGAAGGATCCAGACGGAAAGAGGGAAGGTGACCTTCCCGACGTGTTCCACGACCACGTCCGGACCCCGGTTGATCCCCATCTTGGCCTGGAATTCCTTCCCAAAGGCCTTCCAGTCCTGCATGCGGGCCTTTGCCTCCTCGGGTGTCGAGTTATCCTTCCAGGCAAGGTTCGGGAAATCCTTCCTGTTGATGAACCCCTTGGCCCCGAGCTTCATGATCAACTCCCCTTTCTCATCCGAGTTGACCACCCCTACGCATTCGGCCCCCATCTTCTTGATCAGCTGGACAGCGAACACCCCCAGCCCGCCGGCCGCTCCCCAGACGAGCACCTTCTCACCCGGCTTGAGCTCCGCCCTGTCCACCAGCAGCCGAAAAACCGTGAAGTAGGTCAGGCCGTAGCTTCCCGCCTCTTCCCAGCTCAGCTGCTTCGGCTTGTGGAGAAGTTGCTGGGCCTGCACCTTGGTGAACTGGGCGAAGCTTCCGTACGGGGTCTCGTATCCCCAGATCTTCTGGCCCTGGCACATCATCGGATCATAGCCCGCACACTGCCCGCAAAAGGTGTCACAGGACTGATTGCAGTGTAAGACCACCTCATCTCCGGGGCGCCAGTGTTTTACGTTCTTGCCCACCTTCCACACGATGCCCGAGGCGTCGGACCCTGCGATGTGAAAGTCCTTGCCCGTCATGCGCGTCACGGAGACGGGCTTGCCCCGGCCGGCCCACACGCCGTTGTAGTTTACGCCTGCGGCCATCACCAGGACGAGGGCTTCGTTCACACCGATCTCCGGGAGATCCATTATCTCCTCCTGGAAGGACTGCAGGGGTTCTCCGAACCGGTCTTCCCGGATGACCCATGCGTGCATCTTGTCCGGGAGCACGCCCAAGGGGGGGACCGTGCCCAAGGGGACCTCGGGAACCCGCTTGTATTCCATGTGCTTGAGTTCCTCCCGACTCATGTCCTTGGGATCCTTGCTCATTTCACCCTCCAGGTAGAAAAGGTTACCGGCTTTGCCGCTTAACGAGAAACCGTTGTTCGATCTCGAAGATCTTGGAAGGGACCTTCTCTTTCCCCAGCTTCTTCTTGTCGTTTTCCTTGATAAACAGGTCTGCGCCGTGCTCTTCCAAAGCTCGCGGGCCGCTCACGTTCTTCACGCCGATCAGCTGCAGCGTCAGGATGCCCGCGTCTATTTCGGGCGGGCCGGGATCGGTCGCCAGGATTCGAGACAGGGCCGCAACGGTGTCTCCCGACTGGGCGGGCTGGGTGTGGTACCCCTCTGTGAAGCCGAGTTGCCAGAGGGCATTCTCCGAGATGTCCCGGCTGGCCAGACCCTCCAGCCAGGCAAAGACCAGACCGCCGTAGACGATCGGCTCCCCGCTCATCGGGCCACCCAGTCCCGTGCTGTAGAGGCGATCCGTGTGCAGGGGGTGGGTGTTGTCCACCAGGCAGGTCCAGTACATGTGCTCGTCCGTGATGGTTCGCCCGTGCTCGTGCACGATGATGTCATCCGGCGCGAAGTCCTCCAGGTACGTCTTGTCTCCCGTGAGCCCTTTCGGGTAAGGGCCCTTACCGATCGGAAGCTCCACGGGAGCGTCTTCCTCCCACGGGAAGCTTGCAGCCTCGGCAGGGCCCGCGGCCGCCTTGTCCGAAGCCTTCCCGCTCGGGGGCACCATGATCTTTCGCTCGTATTGCAGAACCACCTGATCCGACTGGTTCAGGCCCAGGGTGTGAATGTGGACGATGCCCGGCTTCCCCTCTCCCCGTTCCCGGCAGTCGTGAACGCGCGTCAATGCGCGAAGGGTGTCGCCGGGATAGACAGGCCTGAGGAACTGGGCGTTGTAGTATCCCAGGTTGGCCATCGCCTTCTCGGAATCGTTCTGCACGCCCAGGGAAAGGACCAGATTGAAGACCAGCTGCGGGCAGACAGGCGAGGCCGCGAATCCGTGGGCCCTTGCATACTCGTCGTTCAGATACAGCGGATTTGCGTGCAGAAAAGCAGCCGCAAACGACCGGGCAACGCCCTTGTCGATGGTGAACCCCCGCGGGTGTTCGAACACGGTGCCCGGGACGAAGTCCTCCAGGTATCGACCGTATCCTGGGAAGCGCGCGCGGTCGGCAATGGCCTCCCGGCCCGGGGCCAGTTCCTGTTGCGGAGGTGGTGAGAATGTGACAGGCATTTTCTTACACCTCGTGTCGCTACCGTCGCCGGAGCATTTCAGTTGAACACGCCCTGTTCGATCAGGCTGCGGGCAATCACCTTGATGGCCAGGATCTCCTCCGTGCCCTCGAAGATTGACAGGACGCGCGCGTCCACGAAATGGCGGCTTACCGGTGAGCCCTCTGCGTAGCCCTTGGCCCCGTGAATCTGCATCGCCTCGCGCGTGAGCCACTCGGCGCTCTTGCATGTGAACAGCTTCACCATGTTGGCCTCCAGCTGGCCTTTGCCTTGATCCATCATGCGTCCCACCGCGTAGGTGAACTGCCTGCCCGTGGCGAGGAGGGCGGCCATTCGGGCCAGTTTGACCTTGGTGAGCTGGTAGTCTCCTATGGGCTTCCCGAAGGTTGTCCTCTTTGACGAATACGAGAGAGCCTGCTCAAAGGCTGCCTGCATCACGCCCACCGCACGGGCGGCGGTCTGAATTCGGCCCCCTGAGAAGCCGGCCATCAGGTAGTAGAAGCCCTTGCCGAGCCCGTCTTCGCCTCCCAGCAGGCATTCTTCGGGAACGAAGTAGTCCTTGAAGACGAGCCAGAAGGAGTGCATTCCCCGGTATCCGATGGCAGGAATGGCCCCGCCCCGGATTTTTCCACCTCCCGGCTGGACGTGTTCGAATTCAAGGCCGTCGAAGGACGGCTTTTCCACAAGAAACAGGGACAGCCCTTTGTGGCCCTGTGCCGGGTCCGGGTTCGTCCTGGCCAACACCAGCAAAAGGTTTGCCTTGCCCGCGAAGGTGGACCAGGTTTTGGTCCCCTTGAGGAGCCACCCCTCGTCGGTTCGCTCCGCCTCCACCTTCATGGAAGCCACATCCGAACCGTAATCCGGCTCTGTAACGGCCACGGCGCCCAGGGTTTCCCCTGCTGCAAGCCGAGGCAGCCAGCGCTCCTGCTGTTCCCCGGTCCCGCCTGCCTGGATGGCCCGGGCCAGGATCTCGGGACGTGTGATGAGGCTCCCAGCCGCGCCCAAAGAGCCCCTGGAGAGCTCCTCGGTGGCCAGGATCATGGACAGGTTGTCTTCCCGGTCGTCATCCTGCTGCCCCCCGAATCTTTTCGGGATCGAGAGGCCGAAGACGCCCATCTCCTTCAGGGGTTCGAGAATCTCGTCCGGTACGAGCCTCTTCTCCTTGTGGATCCGGTCTGCCAGGGGAGAGACGACACGATCGGTAAAGGATCGAAAAGTCTCCTGGACTTCTTCGTACTCCTTCTCGAGCAGGGAACTCCCCGTGCTGCCCCCTGCCTGCCGCACCGCATCCGCGATCTCCGTCATGTTCGCACCCGCCAGCTGCCCGGAGCAGAACGACTGCACATCGCCCCGATCCAGGGTTCGTGCCAGGTCATCCCAGGTCAGTCCGAAGTCCTCGGTCCGGAAGGCAACCCGATTGCGGAGGTTCTGGACCCCCTCTGCGACGAAGAGGGACGCGAGCCTTTCCTCGAGACACAACCCGCTTCGGTCGCCGCTGTGAGCATCACGAACGTGGCGGGCGTAGTCGACAACGGTGCGGGCAGCCGTCTGTTCCGATGCGCTCAGGGCGATGTCGTAGCAGACCGACTGAAAGCTGTCCATGGCGTCCGAGGAAACCCTTCCGTCCTGGACCGTCCGATCGTGAAGGGCCCGCAGCGTCTTGTTCATCAGCCGGCGAGCCTCGTCAAGGGCATCCTCCGCCTGGCTCAACACGTCATGGGCTGCAGATTCTCTTTCGGCCATACATTCTCCGTCAACTGATTTCCTTCAACTCCTGCTCGCTGATCAGCCCGAGCTCGAGACCCTTTTTCGCATCGAGGAGCCCAAGGGCGATCGCCTTGCGCAACTTGTTCCGGGCATGTCGGTCCGTGGCGCGATCGCTCATTACGCCCTCGATGATCGTGGCCCCCTGTTCGTCTGCCACGGCCTGGGTATAGCTCAGGATCTTGTCGGTTTCGGCGCGGATTTCCTCTTCGGGCAGGGCCAGCCGGTAGGCGAGGCGTACGGCGAACAACTGAAGAGGATGGCCCACCCATTTTCCGTCCATACCGAGCTGCTCGCCGTGCCGGGCGTCGTCGAAGACGTGTTTGATGCGCTTCTTGATGAACAGGTGATTCTCCCCGTCGGACAGGCGGTTGTCTGCAACCGGGTAGTCCACGGTCATGCTGTCGATGGCCGGGACACCGACCGTGCCCGCCATGTTGACGATGGCCGCCCGGGCCCAATCGCAGACCGGGTGGTCGTTGCGAATGGTTGGGAGCCCGATGTCGGCCGAGTAATCGGCGATCCCGAAGATGATTCCGGCGAGTCGGGGCATGGCCGTCTTCACGAGGAGGGGGAGCTGCGCCACTGCCCATCCCGATTCCACCAGGAATTCGAGTTTGATCCGGTTCTTCTCGAGGCCGAGTCTGTCTTCGATCCCTTCGAGCACCTCGCATACGAAGGCGATCTCCTCGGGCTGTTCCGCCTTGGGCCAGACGATCCCGTCTACAGGATACTGGTCGGGAGGCAGGTCCTTTCCTGCCTCAGTGAGGACGGTGACCAGGTCGTCCAGGCAGAAATCCAGGCGCAACCCGCTCGGCCTGTAGAATCGCAGGGTCGGTCCCCATTTCGCTTCACGGAAGACCTTGATCGCGTTCTCGCGACCGCGAATAATCACGTCCTCCCGAAGGGCCTGGGCATCCTCACTGTCGATCATCACAAAGGGCGAATGGGGCTCGGTTTTCAGCTCCGCCTCGAGGGTGGACACAGGCACCTCGAGCGTTTCCGAAAGCTCCGCGAGGGAGATGCTGAACTTTTCGAGGATCCTGGCTGCTGCACTGCTCCCCTTTTCGACCGCCTTGAGCGCCATGTCGTAGTTGCTGGCGGGCGTAGTAAAATGTGCCTGCTGTCGGAGAAATTTCAGGGGCAGGCCGGGTGCGTGATAACTGTCCGACTCGACCAGCAATTCCTGACGTCTTTCCTGGGATCTCTCCAACATTTCCTTGTAGGGGCTCAGGTCTGGGTTTCCCATGGATGGATGTCTCCTCTCAAGACTTAAAACGTTTTTTGAGAATGATTAGATACGGATAGATTCATTACCATTATTGATTCCGAAAGGGAAGAAAATGTTTCTTATTGTCTCCCTTTACAAATGTGCACCGATCTTTGACCGGCAACAACCCGTTTCTCATTACCTGCCTTTACAAATCTGTATCCAAGTAGCATCTTGATGCGGGAATCGGAAGACACAGGATAAGCCAATCCGCGAAACAGTCAGCGGAAGACAAGGAGGGTCATGATGGGCTTCTCTGGGCGATTCAAGGACCTGGTCAGGCGGCTGGCCGTCAACCTGTTCGGGCTTTTTGAAATCCTGGGCCTGCCCCGGATTCCGGAGAAGAGGGAAGGGGAAGGAGGGGAAAAACGATGAGCGATCTCACACAGAAGGTGTCTCTGGGCCGTACAGGGGTCAAGGTTTCCCGGTTGGGTATCGGCTCAGCGTACGGCGTCTCTGAGAGAGCATGTCGGATGGCCTTTGACGAGGGAGTGAATTACTTCTTCTGGGGCTCTGTCAGAACCCCTGGAATGGGTCAGGCGATTCGAGACATTGCCCGATCTCAACGGGACGATCTGGTCGTCGTGCTGGAGTGCTATGTTCGGCAGGCCGCGTGGATCCCAAGGAGCGTGGAAGTAGGGCTGCGCAACCTGAAGATCGAGCAGGCGGACGTTCTCCTCCTTGGCTGGTATGACAGGCCCCCCAGCCCGAAAATCCTGAGCGTGGTCGAACGGCTGAAAGAGCAGGGACGCTTTCGGTGCCTGGGCATCTCGACCCATCAGCGTCCCCTGTTCCAACAGTACCTGCGTGACGGCAACTACGATGTGTTTCACATCCGATACAATGCGGCGCACCGGGGAGCTGAGCAGGAGATCTTCCCCGCCCTGCCTGAGAATGGAGGCCCCGGAATCGTGTCCTTCACGAACACGCGGTGGGGAGACCTGCTCGACCCGAAAAAGATGCCTTCCGGGATGTCGCCACCCACGGCCCCGGACTGTTACCGGTTCGTTCTCTCCCATCCGGCCGTACAGGTGGCCATTTGCGGCCCGAAGAACGACGACGAGATGGCCACCGGTCTCTCGGCCCTCAAGGCTGGTCCCATGGGCGAAGAGGAACTCGCGCGCATGCGGCTGATCGGTGATCATGTTCACGGAATCTCTTCAGCCATGAGCTTCCTGACCTGACGCTCTGCCCAGCCTCGCCAACATGAACCGGATCGGGAGATCGGTGGCTGTCCCCGAAACGGGGCAAGATCTCCTGTAAAATCAATCGTTTAAATCGGTGGCTGTCCCCGAATTCGCCCGAATTCGAGGGTCGGCTTGTGCCGGAACCCTGTGTGAAGGGGAATGCGAGCCTTTAGGTGAGCCCTTTCGGAGCAACCCTGCATCCAAACCAGTGGCGATCGTGATAGAAATAATTGAAATAAGGTCAATAACCCCTGCGTGCCCGTGCCGAAACAAGGATGCTGATGCGTTATTGAATCGGCACGGGCACCGGGTTGACAAGTTCCCGACCCCTTCTTATAATTCAATATCAGTAACCATTATCAATAAAGTAAGCGTTCGGATGAATCGGAATCGTAATAGAGCCTTGAATCTCGGTTTGTCGGTTCAACTGTGCCCTGCAATCGAAAGACGTCCGAAATAGTTGTTATTCTAATTACTTAACGGAACAGTTGCCCGGGGAAAGCGGGCGGAAAGGAGAGACCAGATGGATTTGAAGGGGTCCAAGACAGAGAAGAACCTGCTGGGGGCATTTGCCGGGGAATCACAGGCGAGGAACCGCTACACCTACGCCGCGGGCAAGGCACGGAAAGAAGGGTTCGTTCAGATCTCCCAGATCTTCGAGGAAACGGCAAACCAAGAGAAAGTGCACGCCAAGAGGTTCTTCTCGTTCCTGAAGGGAGGCGAGGTCGAGATTCAGGCCGCTTTTCCGGCGGGCGTGGTCGGTACGACCGCGGAGAATCTCAAGGGCGCTGCTGCGGGGGAGCATTTCGAATGGACCGAACTGTACCCCGGGTTCGGGCAGGTGGCGAAGGAAGAGGGCTTCGAAGCGGTCGCAATTCAGTTCGAGAAGATCTCGGTCGCAGAGAAGCAGCACGAAAAGCGGTATCTCGGGCTCCTGGCGAACGTGGAGGCGGGAACCGTCTTCAAGAAGGGTGGGCCCGTTGTGTGGCGCTGCATCAATTGCGGGTATCTGCACGAGGGAACCGAGGCCCCGCAGACCTGCGCTGCCTGTGCTCATCCGCAGGCCTTCTTCGAGCTTTTGGGTGAGAACTGGTAAACCGGGCTACCGAGTCAGCCCATTGCGAGGCGGGGGAGAAATGGTCAGATGCAAGGCGCACGAAGCTTGTCCCCGCGAAAGCGGGGATCCAGAGAGTAAAGTGTGGACGTTCCCGCCGCAAGGAAGAAGCGGGGGGATTGCCACGCTTCGCTCGCAACAGGCTCCGCAGATGGCCGTTTATCGCCCGACTCGAAGGAGGGGGATGTGAAAGAGAGAACAGGACTCATAACCTTTCAGGGAATGCCCTTGACGCTGGTCGGTGACGGGCTCAGCGCTGGGGACAAGGCGCCGGACTTCAGCCTTCTGGACAACGATCTGGGACCGGTAAGCCTTTCGGATTTCAAGGGAAAGGTCTGTTTGCTCGTGACCGTGCCGTCGCTCGATACGCCCGTGTGTGACGTGGAGACGAGGCGGTTCAACGAAGAGGCCTCCGCGTTGGGCGCGGACGTTGCCGTGTTGGGGATCAGCATGGATCTGCCCTTTGCCCAGAAGCGCTGGTGCGGGGCGGCAGGTATCGAACAGGTAAAGACATTGTCCGATCACCGGGACGCCGCTTTTGGTGAAGCATACGGCGTGCTTGTCAAAGAGCTCCGTCTGCTGGCTCGGGCGGTTTTCGTCGTCGATCAGCAGGGGACCATCCGGTACGAGCAGCTCGTGGGCGAGATCGTGAACGAGCCGGACTATGAGGCTGCCCTGAGCGCAGCCAAGAAACTGGTCAATGGATGACCGAACTGTTTTGAACCCATCAGAAGGAGAGAGGAGACAGAGCATGGCGCAGAAACTGGAGATCTACAAGTGTGAAGTCTGTGGGAACATCGTTGAGGTCCTTCACGGTGGCAAGGGCGCACTCGTCTGTTGCGGCAAGGAGATGAAGCTCTACAAGGAAAACACCGTGGATGCGGCAAAGGAAAAGCATGTTCCGGTCGTCGAGAAGACCGCCGCCGGCGTGAAGGTAACGGTGGGCAGTGTTGCGCACCCGATGGAAGAGAAGCACTACATCGAGTGGGTCGAGATCCTGGCGGACGGCAAGGCGTATCGCCAGTTCCTGAACCCGGGTGAAACCCCGGAGGCCCTGTTCGACATCAAAGCAGAGAAGGTGGAAGCACGCGAGTACTGCAATCTTCACGGACTCTGGAAAGGATAACGGACATGTTGGGACAAAAGATCGAAGAGGCCTTCAACGAGCAGATCAACAAGGAGCTCTTCTCAGGCTATCTCTACTTGTCGATGTCGGCATACTTCCTGTCGATCAACCTGAACGGGTTTGCCAGCTGGATGCGTGTCCAGGCACTTGAAGAGCTGACGCACGCGATGAAGTTTTTCGATTTCATCAATGAACGTGGCGGGCGGGCAGAGCTCCACGAGGCCAAGGCCCCACAGAAGGAATGGGAATCGCCCCTCGCGGCCTTCGAGGATGCGTACGAGCACGAGTGTTTCATTTCGAACTGCATCAATGACCTCGTGAACCTTTCCCTCGACGAGAAGGACCACGCCAGCAACAACTTCCTCCAGTGGTTTGTCAGCGAACAGGTGGAAGAAGAGGCGAGCGTTGACGAAGTGGCGCAGAAGCTGAAGCTGATCGGGGGCGATGGCGGGGGTCTCTTCCTGGTCGATCAAGAGCTGGCGCAGCGGGTCTTCACCCCTCCGGCCGCCGCAAAATGAGTTGAGACGAGGAAGAACGGGGCTCGCCTGTATCCGGTCTGTGAGGCCGGAATCCCCCCACACAGGCGAGACCCGTTCGACCTCTATTCATCGGCTTCCCTCTCGTTCCCTTTTCCTAGACACCCTCTACAGAAGAGAACACTTCTATGATGCCGATACCCGGAAACTTGCTTACAACGGCCATGGCCGTCATGCCCCACAAGGACGTAGACCGGGCCCTGGAAGTTGCCCTGTCTCTGGACGTCCCGTATTGGCCTCAGCTTCCCCACGTGAACTACTACGAGGACATGTATGTT
Organism: Syntrophobacteria bacterium; assembly: GCA_030145435.1. Classification (GTDB taxonomy): domain Bacteria; phylum Desulfobacterota; class DSWW01; order DSWW01; family DSWW01; genus S015-6. The sequence goes on from JAQYVQ010000229.1 coordinate 10,614, forward strand.
CAGGCGTCCGAGCACTTTCCTGGAATCCTCCTGGATTTGAAAGGGCAGACGCTCAAGTTTTCCCACGAGAAATTCGGGGCGGAGCTCGAAGAAGCCCTTGCCCACTTCGAAGACCCGGACTATTTCGACATCAGCGATCAATACTCGGTGGTCTACCATCGGTTCCTGGAAATGGATCTGTCCGAAAGGCCCGGGATCCGGGGACAGTTGGAAGGCCCGATCAGTTTCGGGTTCAACGTGGTGGATGAACAGGGACGGCCGATCCTTTTCGACGACACGGTCCGGCCTTTCTTGATGGAATTCATGGCGAAGCGAGCGAGCGTGCAGCTTGCTCGACTGAAGAAACGAAACGCGAACGCCTTCATGTTCATCGACGAACCGGGACTGCAGTTCCTGTTCAGTGCCATGTCAGGATACGGAGACGTAGCGGCCAAGCGGGACATGGAGGTCTTCTTCTCTCAGATTGAACGGCCTCG
>JAQYVQ010000238.1 GCA_030145435.1 Syntrophobacteria bacterium
GGTCCACGTAGGCCCACTCGGGCCGGTTCTCGCTCAGGAGAGCCACCTTCTCTCTCTCCTTCAGTCCGAGCGCCATCAAGCCCAGGGCGAACTGCCTTACGTTTCGCCCCCATTCCTCCCAGCTGATATCCTGCCAGACACCGTCCCGCTTCACGCGAAGCGCCGTCCGGGGCCCGTATTGCCGCACCCGGTTCCAGAACATCTTGCCGATCGTATCCTCGGAGATCATACGCGTCCTTTACCCCCTTGAGAGTACCAGAAAATCTATAGGAAATCCCGGGTTTCGTCAACAAGCCCTGCCCCACTCATCCACCCCAGAGGGTCAAGGATAAAGGGAAAAGGGTCAGGGATGGTACACGTATTGAAGAAGCACATAATCGGGCAGGTTCTGCTGGTGTCCGTCGGCTGTAAGCTCCTTTTGCCTTTGCCCTTTCACCTTTCACCTTCGTGCGTCCGGCCTGGCGCTCCCGGCCAGGCCGGACGCACGAAAAAAAACCGCTGTCCTCCCCGAGGGGAAGCAGCGGTTTTTACAAAAGGCTTGGGGGAGAAAGAAGAAAGGAGGAATCCCTTCAATAGCCGTACAATCTGCGCCTCGTAGGATCCTCGAACTCGAAAGGCCTCTGTGCAACGTTCTCGGGGGGACAATCAGCTTCTACAATAGAGAGGCCTCCAGGGATCCCTCCTTCCAGTACGAGCACCTTCTGCCCTCGGGTCACATGTTCTTGAGCAATTCCGCATCCGCGCAATATCGAGGGCTCCGCACCCACTAGAGATCTGCAGCGATCAGCTCCGAGATGTCCGCAACTTGAATATTCGCCTCTTCTCCCTTTGCCTTCATTCCGTCTTCAAACATGGTTAAACAAAACGGGCACGCAACGCCTATAGTCTTCGCCCCAGACTGGATAGCACCCTCGGACCGTTTTTCGTTGATGCGAACTCCCACGGTCTCTTCCATCCACATCCTGCCTCCCCCTGCACCGCAGCAGAAGCTCTTGTGCCGGATCCGGTCCATCTCCACGAGCTTTGCCCCCGGGATGGCCGAAAGCAGCTCCCTGGGCGGGTCGTAGATCTCGTTGTAACGTCCCAGGTAGCAGGAATCGTGGTAGGTGACCACACCGTTTCCGTTCAATCCCTTGGGCAGAGGCAGCTTGCCCGCCCGCAGGAGTTCGAGCAGGAACTCGGTGTGATGGACGACTTCGTACTTGCCGCCAAACTGAGGATACTCGTTCTTCAGGGTGTTGTAGCCGTGCGGGCAGGTAACAACGATCTTTTTGAACTTGTAGTTGGCCATCACTTCTACGTTGCCCGATATCAACGTTTGAGCAAGATACTCGTTGCCCATTCTGCGGGCCGAATCGCCGCAACACATCTCCTCCTCGCCCAGGATCGCGAAACTGACCCCTGCGGCGTTGAGGATCTTCACCATGGCCTGACTGATCAGCTTTGCTCGATCATCGAAGGACCCTGAACAGCCCACCCAGAACAGGACATCCGCCTCGCCCACTTCGGCAAAGGTCTTCACGTCGAGATCCTTGGCCCAGTCCGCCCTGGTGGAATACCCCATCGACCAGGGGTTGTAGTTCGTTTCCATGTTGCGGAAAACGGACTGACACTCGGCAGGAAAACGGCTTTCCGTGAGGACCAGGTATCTTCTCAGGTCGACGATCTTCGGGATATGCTCGATGAAGACAGGGCAGTTCTCCATGCAAGCCCCACAGGTCGTGCAATCCCAGATCTCCTCCTCGCTCACCACGTCCCCGATCAGCTGCTGCTCCAGGACGGCCTTTTCCGTTTCGCTCAAGGCCTCTTCCGGCTTGCCGTCGATCAGGATCTCGCCCTTTTCTTTCAAATGGAGCTTCAGGTTGTGGATGACACGGCTCGGACTCAGCTTCTTGTCGGTCAGGAAGGCAGGGCAGTTCTCCTGGCAGCGGCCGCACTCCGTGCAGGCATATTCGTCCAAGAGCTGCTTCCAGGTGTACTCCTCGATCTTCGAGACCCCGTAGCTCTCGACCGTCTCGTCCTCCAGGTCCATCTTCGGAAGCTCGCCCCGGGGCTTGAAGGAACGGAAGAACACGTTCGGAATGGCGCCGAGCAGGTGAAGGTGCTTGGAAAAGGGGATGTAGACCAGGAAGCCCAGAATGATGATGTTGTGGATCCACCAGAAGATCGCAAAGAAGACCTGCTGCTGGCCGAGCTGAACATCGGTGGAGATCGGCCCTCCCAGGAGACGGGCCACGACCGCGGAGACGGGCGCCCACGCGGTGGACCCGATTGCGAGTTCACCCTCGTACTGCGCGATGTTGATGTCGGTGCCCCGCGCGAGGAACATGAACACGACCAGGACGAAGATCAGGCAGATGATGATCGTGGCATCGACCTTTGCATGGGCGTCATCCGCCTCCAACCGCAAAGGCTTCTGCACGTACCGGCGATACAGGGCCACGCCGAGAGCGATGAGCACGCCAAAGCTGACCAGGTCGATCGCGAGATTCAACGGAAGATACAGAAAGCCCAGATGCAGCGGGTCGAGCAGGGTCCGGTAGGTGAATCCCGCCCAGACGCCCCTGACAAAGCCCTCTACCGTGCCCACGGTGATCAGCAGGAATCCCCAGAAGATGACGAAGTGTCCCCACCCGGACGGCTCCCGAATCACGCGGCGCTGCCCGAGGACGAAGACGAGAACCCCTTTGATACGCTCGCCGATCTGATCGAACCGGTCCTCTTCACCTCCCAGCAGGAGGATCTTGACGAGCCGGTAGGCTACATAGGCAAATACCCCTACGGCGCCCAGGAACAGGACCGCTGTCAGGATGTTCGTCGGGGTGCCTCCCGGATACCATCCCGGCACATGTTCTGTCATCGGAGATTCTCCTCTGTCTTACTCTATCTTTACTAATCTTGCGCCTTCAGCTTCTTCACCTCCTCGGTGAGAAGGGGAACGATCTTGAACAGATCCCCGACGAGCCCATAGTCGGCCTTCTGGAAGATCGGGGCCTCCGGGTCCTTGTTGATGGCCACGATCACCTTGGAGGTCCGCATGCCGGCAAGGTGCTGAATCGCGCCCGAGATCCCGCACGCAATGTACAGGTTCGGGTTGACGACCTTTCCGGTCTGGCCGACCTGCATGTCGTGGGTCGCATAGCCGGAGTCCACGGCTGCGCGGGACGCTCCGACCGTCGTGCCGGTACCCAGTGCCTCTGCGAGATCCCAGAGGATTTTGAAGTTGTCCGCCTCCTTCATGGCCCGGCCGCCGGAAACGATGATGGCCGCCTCGGTCAGGTCCACCTTCTGGCTGGCACCCTTGAGGATCTCCTTCAGGACCGCCTTCAGGTCCGCATCGCTCACGTTCACGTCCTTCTTGATGACCTCTGCCGACTTGGAGGCGTCCGCCTCTCCAACGGCGAGGACGTTCGGCCGGATGGATGCCATCTGGGGAGATGAGTCGGGGGTTACGGTCTCGACCACGCACTTGCCTGCATAGATCGGTCGCGTCGCCACCAGCTTGCCGTCTTCCAGCTTCAGATCGACGCAGTCACTCGCCAGCCCCGTGTCCAATCGCGCGGCCACCTTGGGCAGAAAATCCTTTCCTGAAGCGGTGGCCGGACCCAGCAGTACACTGGGATCGCCCTCTTTCACCGCAGTGCAGATGACCTTGGTATACGCATCCGTGCTGTAATCCTTCAGGACATCGGCATCAAAGACCAGGACCTTGTCGGCTCCGTACTGCCCCATATCCGCGGCAAGCCCTTCCACCCCGGACCCGAGCAACAGGGCCGTCACCTCCTGGCCCATTTCCTTTGCCTTGGAAAGCAGCTCCAGGCTTACCTTCTTGAGCTTTCCATCCTTCTGTTCAGCAATCACCCAGATTCCCTGTGGCATCGTCCTATCTCCTTCCTATACAAAAATTTTCTCTATTCTCACTCTCGCCCCAAGAAGCTCTTCTCTCACGAAGGGGCTCAGATTGCCTTGGCCTCTTCACGGAGCAGCTTGACCACCTTTGCGGCCAGCTCTGCCGGCTCGCCTTCCAGCACCTTTCCAGCCTCTCTTTCCGGCGGAAGGGAATACTTCGTGGTCTTCAGCTTGGCCCCTTTTTGGCCGACCTCATCAGCGGAAAGACCGCTTGCGGCGAGGTCGATGACATCGATCGGCTTCTTCTTGGCCTTCATGATGCCGGGCAGGGAAGCGTAGCGGGGCTCATTCAGCCCCTTCTGGCAGGCGATGACGGCAGGCAGGGAAACCTGGATCACCTCTTTGGCCCCGCCCTCGATCTCTCTCTGGGCCACGGCGCTCTTCCCGTCGTCGGCGATATCGAGTTGCGTCACGATCGAGACGTGGGAGATGTCCAACAGTTCCGCCAGGGCCGCGTAGACCTGCGCGTTGTCATTGTCCACAGCCTGTTTCCCGCCCAGGATGATGTCATACGAGAGGGGCTTGATGGCCGCAGCAAGGGCCTTCGCGGTGCTGTAGCTGTCCGCGCCTTCGAAGGCATCATCGTTCAGGTGCACCCCCTTGTCCGCGCCCATAGCAAGGGCCGTACGGATTGCCTCGGTCGACCGCTGTGGCCCCATGCAGACGATCGTAACGGTACCGCCCGATTTCTCCTTGATCTTCAGGGCCTCTTCGACGGCATATTCGTCGTAGGGATTCATCACGAACTTGATCCCGTCGGTCACGATCCCGGTGCCCTCTGGGTTGATCACTATCTTCGTCTCTGTGTCCGGTACCTGCTTCAAGCAAACCAGGATATCCACGGCCTTACCTCCTTTTGATCGTTTCTTGACAGTTGACCGTTAAAACGAAAAACTTCACCTTCCTTAAGCCAATCTATTCCTATTCATTTTGGTGATGAATGTCCGGCTATACGGCTGACTGTGTGGAATCAGGTCGATCGGAGTCCTCGCTCCGCTTTCGAAGGCCGTCGATGAACAAGTGGCTAATCTGCTCGACGGACTGCTCCAGGCTGTACTTCGGCTTCTTCGCCAGGACCCAGTAGAGCAGCATCTCATCGAGTGCACCGAAGATCGCTCGTTTGGCGATGGCCGGAATCACCTCCGGTCGAATCACCCCTTTTTGTATCCCGTCCTCGATGATCTTCCCGATGAGGTCCAGGTACTCGAGAAACTTCACGGGCACGTACCGCCGCATGAATTTGCTGGACTGGCGCAGCTCGATCTGCATCACCTCGGCCAGGTGCCTGTGCTCCTCGATCATGAAGAGGTGCTGGGCCACGAAAGCCCGGACCTTCTCGAGCGGATCATCCACCTTGGAGGTCGCTTCGTTAACCCGCAGGATCAACACCTGCATCTTCTCTTCGAACAGAGAGATCAGGATATCGTCTTTGTTCTTGAAGTACAGGTAGATGGTCCCGTCCGCCACGCTCGCTTCCCGGGCAATCTCGGAAACTTTCGCGTTATAAAAGCCTTTTTTCGCGAAGACCTTTACGGCAGCTTCGATGATCTGGTCGTGTTTTCCGCGGTCTTTTTCTTTGACAGACATACTCGTACTCGGGGCCCGTAAGGTTTGGCCCGGTCGAATGGGGAGATAAAGGCTGGAGAAACAGGGTTCAGCACACGATACAACCGTACAGATGAATGAGTACTCATTCAGACTTTTACCACCTCGATGTCGTTTTGTCAACAGTGGGGCAGGTCTTTGGGCGATCGGGAGGACGCAAAACGGGGTACTCGCCTCCGCAGGACACCGAAGGATTCTGAAAGGTTTCTTCGAACCGAGGAGCCGAAAGCTCCGATTTCTCTCTTATTTGGTCCGGATCAGGAGGTCAATTCCTGGCTGATATTGTACCCGAGCCGCCTGGAAATTTCCTCGCCGGCCTCTTTGACGGCCAGGACGAGATTTTCGACGATCTTCTTCTCGATCATCCGCATAGCAGGGCCGGAAATTGACACGGCAGCCACAACGTTCCCGGTATAGTCCCGGACGGGCGCTCCGATGCACCTCACGCCTTCCTCGAACTCCTCATCATCGAGGGCATAGCCCTGGGAATGCACTTTCTTCAAGTGCTCCATCAGGCCCTTCGCATCTATAAGGGTCTTCGGTGTTCTCTTTTCCATATGTTCGGGGAGTCTCTTGCGAATTTCCTCCTCCGAATCGGAAGCGATCAAGACCTTTCCCACTGCGGTGCAATAGGGCGGCAGCCTCAACCCTACGCGTGAGGCAACCCTTACGGTCTGGTTGGCCTCCACCACGTCCAGGTAGATCACATCGTGGTTTCGTATGATCGCCAGGTAGGTTGTTTCGTTCGCCTTCTCCGCGAGGTGTTCCAGGGTTTGTCTTGCCTGCCGGAGTAAGCCCATCTGACGGATGAAGGTCTGGCCGAGCTCGAGGCTCTTCAAGCCCAGCCGGTAGTTCTCCGTCGATTTGTTCTGCTCGATATATCCGCGTGCCTCCAACGTGGCCAGGAGGCGGAAGATGTTGTTCTTGTGAAGCTTCAGCTTCTTGCTGAGCTCGGTGACGCCCAGCTCGACCGCATCCCCTTTGAACTCTTCAAGGACATCCAACGCGTGGGCAACTGACTGGATGATGTAGTTTGATTTGTCTCTCTTGACCATGACCGATATCCCCCTTTCCTATGTCCTCATTTCTTTGGGACCTTGATTCTCGAGACGGGGTACAAAATCAGATAAAACTATCTTCTTCTTCCGAAAGTTCTTTTCGTTTGTGACCTACCTGTTCAGCAAGGGTATTTGCGCCAGCTTGTTTTCTAAAAATCATTAACAACGTTATATATTTATAGAAAACTGTCCGATTGTCAATAGGTAATTTAGAAAATATTTTGATTCTGAATTTTCGTAATTGAATTGGTAAATTATAACGGCCCTCTTCAACACAACGGGCGGGTGGACCCCGGGCCGCACGCCGCAGACTCTCGTCAATAGGGCTCCCGGACCGGGGGCCTTCCGAGGCAGACCACGCGGGATGATTCCGTTAGCTTTCCGAGAAGTGAGCTCGCCCTTTCCCCGAGAGAAGGGTGCACGAGGTCAGGTGCAACCTCGCACAAAGGCTCCAAAACAAAACGCCGAACCGCAACCCCCGGGTGGGGGACCGTCAGCTCAGCGTCGGAATAGACCGCGTCATCAAAGAAGAGAAGATCGAGATCTAGGGTCCTGGGGCCCCATCGCTCTCGTCGAACCCTGCCAAACCGGTCTTCCCCCTCCTGGAGACCGTGGAAGAAGCCTTGCAGGTCCCGGGACGTCTCGATCCGGATCACGCAATTCAGGAACCACCCTTGATCCGTTTTGCCAAAAGGCTCGGTCTCATACAGGGACGAGCAGGACCGCAGCCGATTTCCGCTCTGTGCCCCTAGCCACAGGATCGCCTCCCGAAGGATGGTTTCACGATCCCCAAGGTTGGAGCCCATGCCTACAGTGGCTAAGTGCATTGTGCGCTGATCGTCCGCAGAGTTCAAAATGGCATCCTGTTGATGAGGCAATTGGCTATTAGCTGTTAGCCATTAGCTTTTAGCTCCCATCCGCGACCCCCCGTCTGGATGCGCGTCGAAAGGGAGGGGGGTGGGCTAACAGCTAATAGCTAACTGCCAGTGCTTCTCTCCTCGCAACCAGCCTACCACAGTTCCTTCGCTACGCCTTGAATCCTCACCAACGCCTCCTCGAGCTTCTCCTCGCTCTGGGTAAGGGTGATCCGGAAATACCCTTCCCCGTGCTCGCCAAAGCCCACACCCGGCGTGACGACCACTCCGGCCTCGGCCAGGAGCCTCCCTGCAAACGCCTTCGAATCCATTCCT
>JAQYVQ010000257.1 GCA_030145435.1 Syntrophobacteria bacterium
TGACCCTCCTGCCAACTCGTCAATAGATACTATTCCGGTTTGTTCTCTCCTGTCCACTCGTCGACCTCGATCAGCTGATTCGGAATAATCCGAGGCGTGATGAAGATGATCAGCTCCGTTCGCTTGTTCAGCTCCCCCTTCTTCTTGAACAGGGAACCGGCGATCGGGATATCCATCAGGTAGGGAACGCCTCCGAGGCTCTCGGCGTCGTTATTCGTGTAGATTCCACCGATGACCGCCGTGTCCCCGTCCTTGACGAGGACAGTCGTTCTCGCCTCCTTCGTGCCGATGATGAAGCCTACGGTCGGGTCCCGGATCGGCGTGTCGTTCGTCACAAGGATGTTCATGATGATGCTGCGGTCAAACGTGATCTGGGGTGTCACGGAGAGCGCCAGGACGGCTTCCTTGAACTCGGTCTTGGTTCCCTCGTCGGATGTGGTCTGGTACGGCACCTCCTGACCCTGGTTGATCCGGGCCTCCTGATTGTTCAGGGTGGCCACACGCGGGCTCGAGAGGACACGAGCATGGTTTCTCTTTTCCAGGGCGCTCAGCTGTGCATCCAGCTGGAAGGAGTTGGTGATCGATGCGAGGGAGAACCCGAGGGCGCCTCCTGCCGAGCTGTCCACTGCGGCCGGAAGGTTCACGACCGGGTTGGCGATCCCTGCGACCGTCTGGCCGGAGATGTTGTCCACCACGCCGCCAATACTGGCCGTGTTGGGGAAATTCAGGCCCGTAGGGTTCCCGGTTGCCGGCCCTGCATTGAATGCCGTGCCCCACTGGATGCCGAGTTCCCGCTCGAAATTCACGTCCAACTCCACGATCTTGGCCTCGATCAGCACCTGAGGGGTCTGGGTGTCCAGGGCCCGGATCAGTCCGATCATTTCTTCGATGTTCAGAGGAAGATCCCGGATGATCATCGAGTTGGTGCGCGAATCCACGAGAATCATCGCATCCGGTCTCTTGCTCTTGAGGCGCCCGATCACCGCTTCCAACTCCTTGGCCTTCGCATAATTGATGGGCACGAGCCGTGTTTCCAGCGACTCGACCCTCTCCAGGGCCTGCTCCGCATTGAGTGCGTCTTCGCGCTCTCTCTTCAACTGTGTGTAGGGCGCCACGCGCAGGATATTCGGCCCGAGTTCCTCCTTCTCCAGGGCGTAGGTCTTCAGGATAACGTCCAGGGCCATGTCCCAGGGAATGTTCAACAGGCGGACCGTCACCTTGCCCTTGACCGCTTCGCTGATGACGATGTTCTTGTTGCTCACCTCGGCGATGAGTCGCAACACGTTCTGGATGTCCGCATCCTTGAAATCAAGAGAGATCTTCTTCCCTCTATAATTGCTCACGTGGAGCCCTCGTTCATACGGAACCACCTTGGTCACGCTCATCGGCTCCGGGACTGCATCGGCCTTGGGAGCCGGTTCTTCCGCAACCTTGACCTCCTTTTCCGGACTTACTGGCTCCGGCTCGGGAGGGGACTCTTGCTCCACCATGGCGAGCCCTTCGGTCTCCGGGAGCGCCGGAGGCGGCAGCAAGGGGATCTCAGGGGGCGTTTCCGGGAGCAAGACGCTTACACGCAATCCGTTTTCTTCCTCGAGCACGTTGTAAGGCCTTTTCTCTCGCAGCCGAATCGTGAACATGACCTTGCCCGTCGGTCCTGCTCCTACCTGCTCCGGCCTGACCGACAGGATCGCGGACGGGAAGGCCTTGGTGTCGATCGGTCTCTGAAGGTGCTCCGGAATCTGCGCGCCGGGCAGAACGATGATAATGGAATCGTCCTTCTCCTGAACGTCGAACGGGACAGCGCCATCGGTCGAGATGATCACATCGGAGGCCGAGTCGGTTTGACGAAAGTCGATTCCTTTCACCCGGACCGGTTTCCAGTCCGCCTTTGCAACGGTGATAGGCACTTCAGGGCCGCCCATGGGAGCCGGCTCCAGGTCGGATTCTTCCATCGCGCCGGCCACCTCGACCGAACTCGGCAACTCGGTATCTTCGGTGGCTGCCGCCTGCATGTTCGCTTCCAACCGTTCCTGCGCTGCCTCGGGAAGATCCTTACGTTCGGGGATCACGCCTGCGAGGACGACTAGATCCGTTTCTGAGGACTCCACCAGCGGCTCCGGCTGCCCCTCTTCACGCAGGTCGAGCACGAAGCGTGTCTTGTCCGGGTGCCTTCCGACACGGATTCGCTCGAAGGCGCCGCCCTTCAACGAAAGTCGGTTGAACCAGACCTCGCGGGTCGGTTGCTTCACATCGACCACTAGACGAGGGGGGTCGTCGATATAGGAGTACTTGAAGCCTTCTTCGCTCAGAATTTGCGAGAAAACGAGCCTCGTGTACCCTTCTCCGAATTCCTCGCGGATTCCATCCTCCTCCCACGCTTCCTCCCGAGTTTGGACCTCATCGAGTGCCTGATTCGTCTCGGGCGGATCGGTGAGGGGGGTCTCTGCAAGCTCTTCCTCAGTGACTGTCGGCGTCTCCGCATGGGCGATGCTGTCTGGGGACGGCTGCGTTTCCACCTGCTGCGCCCCGGCAACCGTATCGACCTCCGCACCTTCAGCGTGAACCGTGTCGGTACTCGCTTCCAGCCGGCCTTGCCCGGAAGAGCAGCCGACGATCAAGAGAACCAGGAACAAGTAGTAGAGGAGATTCGCTCTACCTGGAGGAGTCACAAACAGACGGATGTGTCGCCTCTTGATTCCGGGGCCTGTTCGTGACGCTTGCCTCCCGTTCCCGATCGGTAAGCAAAGCGGGCCTGAGGTCATGGATTTTCTCCTTCTTCCGAGACGTAGAGCTTCTTGGTGATGCGCCTCACCTTCTCTTTGCCCAGGACGTCGCGATAGGTGCTTTCGATGATGATGCGGTCTTTCTGGATAGAGGTGATCTTGCCTCCCTCACTCCCCACGGCTTCACCCGCGGAGACCACGTAACCCTTGCCCCCGTCATCCTCAAGAAGTGCCTTACTCATCGTTCCACCGGCGATGATCCCGACCACCTTGAGCTGGTCCAGGCTGTAACGCTGCAAGGGGGTCTTGATCCTGGGAGTCTTCTGCGTGCGTGCGACCGTCTCCATTCTTGTGCTGACAAAAGACTTGAATGGATCCCGGTCCGATTTCGGGCGGTAGACAGAGACCTCTTGCTTCTCCTCAGGAGGCTCCAGAGGCAGGGTTTCTGCCGGCTCGCTTCCAGCAGGCTCGGTTGCCTTCGGCTCGGGAGGGACAGGGACCTGCTCCGGCGCGGAGATGACCTTCTTCGTCACCTGCCGAGGCGATGGCGGCTCATCCTTGCACCCGCCGGCCGCACACGCCACAAGCACGCAGAGAACCAGGGCGAGCAGAACGAAAGGCCCTGCCCTCTTCCTGTTCCTGCGGATGGGGATAGCAGTTATCATTTTGTCTGGGACCTCCTGCTCTTTCTGTTCCGTCCTTTTGCCGGCTGCCCGTCTTGTGCTGGTTTAGGGCGCTCCGATTCCTCGAGGAACTTGTAGGTCGTCGCCTTGCAAGCGGTGTCCAAGGACGAAGCAGAGGCCCCAGCTTTGCTCCTGTTGATGCTCAAGTCGGATATGTTCACGATGCGATGCAGGTTTCCAACCCTGTAGAAGAACGTTAGCAGATTGTGGAAGGTTCCCACGAGTTTGATGTCTACCGGCACCTCCGCATAGAAATCCTTCGGCTTCTGTGCTCCGGGCTTGAACAGGGAGACGTCGAGACCCGATTCCCTTCCGAGATTCGAGATGTTCTCCAGGAGGGAGGGGATTTCCTTCTTGTCCGGCAGCTGTGCCATGGCCTGCGTGAGAGACAGTTCCAGTTGGTGATACTCCCTCTTGAAGGCCGCCAGGTTCTGCACGATCGCCTCCTGCTCCGCCTTCTTGTCCAGGAGTCCACTCAGCTTACTGTCGAGTTCCCCGATCTTATTGTGGGCAGGGAGGAACAGGGCCCAGACATAGAGAGCGGTCAGAAGAACAAGGACTCCGGCGAGAATCAGGATCTTCTTCGTTCGGTCCAACGCCAGAATCGTGTCCAGGGAGAGGTCCATGGCCATCGCGTCATCCTTCTATGGGGATTTCTTGGCCTGTTGTGCAGGGCCGGTCGTGTCCGTTTTCGCTTTGGGGCCCACTGCCTCCGTCTTGGTCGGAGCCAGGGCAGCCACCAGCGAGAAATGCTTCATCCCAACCCCTTCCACTTCTTTCTTCTCGGTCAACACCAACTCAACGGTCTGAAAGGATTTCGTGCGCTCCAATTTCTTCATGAAGGCCGCAATCGTCTCGTTGTCGACCGCATACCCTTCCATGGAGAGCTTGCCGCCCTTCAATCCGAGATCCTGGAGCCACATTTTTTCCGGGATGGTCTCTCCGATTCCATCGAGGAGCTGCACGACCATCATCTTTCCCTTCTCCAGTCGCTCGATGATCTGGAGCTTGGTCTCGAGCTCCTTCTTCGCCTTTTTGTATTTATCGACCTCGCCCACCTTCTTCTGGAGCTCCTTGAGCTCTTCCTGGACGTACAGGATCCTCTCCTCCAGGTCTTTCTTCTGCCGGTACTGGTAGATCTGGATGCCGCCCATGATCACCAGTATGAGGCAGATCGTGAGGATGAAGATGGACACCTGTTGCCGGGTCGTCTCTTTCCGGATCACCTCCCGATCGGAAAGCAGATTGATTCTGATCATCAGTCCCCCACGCTCCTCAGGGCGAGTCCGACGCTTACGCCCATAAACGGCTGTATCTCCTTGAGGTACTCAGGCTTGAACTTCCCAGGGTCTGCAATCACCCTCCGAAACGGATCGACCAGATCGACCGGTGTCCCCAGGCGGTCCTCCATCCTGCCGGCCAGCCCGGGAAGGGCAGAGCATCCGCCGCAGAGCACCACCCGGTGAATCTTCTCACTGCCCGAGGTGGCTGAAAAGAATTCGAGCGATCGTTGGGTCTCGTTGAGGAGGACTTCGGTGATTCGCTCGAGTATCTCCTGGACCTCCCGCTGGTCCTCTTCTCTACCGGATCCACCCAGCTTCAGGTATTCAGCCTCTTGGAAGTTCAGATTCAAGGCCTTCTGAATCTCCTCGTTGAACTGATTTCCCCCAAAGTGAATGTCCCGCGTGAACAGAGAGGCCCCGTTCTTAAAGATGTTGATGTTGGTGATGCTCGCTCCGATGTTGAAGATCGCCATCACCTCATCCTCATCCACATCCGCGTTGATTTCGTACATGTTTTCCACCGCAAAGGATGCGACATCCATGATGACGGGACGCAGATCGGCTTCGCGCAGGAGACTGGCATAATCCTCCACCAAGTCCTTCTTCGCTGCTACGAGCAGCACATCCATCTGTCCGCTGTCCGGGTCCTCGCCCTTCTCCGCAACGGGGGAGAGAATCTGATAGTCGAGGTTTACGTCGTGGATGTTGAAAGGGATATACTGCTCCGCTTCCCACTGGATTGATTGTTCGAGCTCTTCCCTGGACATGACCGGCAGGCTCACCTTCTTGATGATTACGGAGTGCCCGCACACGGAGGTTGCCACGTTCCGGGATTCGGGTTTGTGCACGTCGAGCAGGTTTCGGATCGCATCGACCACCGCGGGGGCGTTCATGATGGCCCCCTCCACGATCGCCTCCGGGGGAAGGTGCATGACCCCAGCATTCAGGAGTTGGTAGCCCTTTCCCGTTTTCCGAATCTCGGCGAGTTTCAGTGAGTTCGAGCCGATGTCAAGGCCAAATAAATTCGTCCTTTTCCCAAATATCATGAGGCGTCCTTTACTGCGGCATGTTTTACAGGGTTCTTGTCCTGTTTAGTGACGAATATTGCTCCCCGGATAAGTACAATCCTGTAATCCACCTCTTCGATCAATAGGACGAAAACCTTTAGATTTTTGTCGGATTTTTAATAAAATTGACATTATTGTCAAGCAAAGAATTGAATTGTTAAACCATATTTTCAAGAATTTCAGGTACTTACCCTAAAAAAAAAGGCTTTTTGGGTGTCCAATTACCCTCTGGAAGTCTGC
>JAQYVQ010000350.1 GCA_030145435.1 Syntrophobacteria bacterium
CGTCGTCTTTCGCGAAGAGAACGGCCCCTTCAAGAAGGTGGAGGATCTCAAATCCGTGCGGGGGATAGGAGACAAGGTGTTCGATCAGATTCGTCCAAGCATTCGCGTAGACTGACAGGACTTGTTTTCACTCTCTTCTCGCTGTTCTCGATTCCCTGCCGGGCCCGGTTTTTAGAGTGTCTCTCGAAGGGCCTGTGCAGGGGATCTTCCTTGCTTTTTTCCCCTCAGTGTTCTATTCCTTTCAGGTTATGAAATCGCACCACCTGATCCTGGGACTGGTGATCGCCGGTCTCGCCCTTTTCCTTACCTTCCGGAACGTTTCCTTCCATGAGATCTATCAGTCCATTCGAGGGCTGGAGGTTCAATACCTGCCGCTGGCGGTCGCTCTGTTTTTCGCGAGCTTTGCCGTTCGAGTCTATCGCTGGCACTATCTGTGTCGAGCCGTCAAGTCCATCCCTCCCCGACGATTCTATTCCCCGATGATGATCGGCTTCATGGGGAACTTGCTTCCCTTGCGAGCCGGGGAGTTCATCCGCGCCTACCTCCTCGGCAAGAGAGAAGACATCGGTTTTTCTACTTCCTTTGCGACCATCGTGGTGGAACGCATCTTCGATATGGCCTCGGTTCTGGTACTGTTTGCCGGCCTGCTCGTTTTCAATCCACAGGTCTTCGTGCCGCAAGGCGGCGCGAGCGACCCGAGGATCGTTACCGCTGTCCAGTCCTTCGGGGTCATGAGCTTTGCCGTCTGCCTGGGGCTGATCGCGTTCTGCTATTTCCTGTTGCATCAGCAGGAAAGGACCCTCCGACTGGTTCGCTTCTTTACGCGGATCCTGCCCCAGGGCCTCCAGCAACGCATCGACGAGATTCTCCGATCCTTCACGGAGGGGCTGGGCGTTCTTCGGGATCCTAAGGGAATCCTCGCCGTGGTTCTTCTCTCCGCCCTTACGTGGACGGTCGTCGTGGTGGCGAACTATCCCCTGTATTATGCCTACGGGATCGAATCGACCGTGCCGCCCAGTTCTCTGGTGACCCTGGTTGTTCTTCTCTGTGCGGCCGTCATGATCCCCACGCCGGGGTTCATCGGGCCTTTTCAGCTTGCGGCAACGTTTATGCTGGCCGATCTGTACGGCGTAGACAGGGCAGTGGCTGCGAGCTTTTCCCTGGTCATCTGGTTCGTCCAGATGTCGACCATCTGCCTGGCCGGTCTCTTCTTCCTCCTTCGGGACAACATCTCCCTTGTCGAGCTGTCTCGCGCGGCCAGGGAGAGGGGAGACCAGGCACAGGATCGCCCGGGCTGAGAGGCAGGAGGCGAGTAGACTGAATTACAAGGAGTGAAGGGATGCGGTACGCAGAGCTGTTTCTTCCGACGTTGAAAGACGTTCCCTCAGAAGCAGAAGTGATCAGCCACCAATACATGCTGCGAGCCGGTATGATCCGCAAGGTCGCCAGCGGGATCTATTCCTTCCTGCCCGTGGGGCTTCGCGCCCTGCGAAAGGTCGAGAATGCGATCCGTGAAGAAATGAACCGGGCCGGGGCCCAGGAGGTCTTCCTGCCGAGCGTTCAGCCGGCAGAACTGTGGGAAGAGACCGGCCGGTGGGATTTGATGGGGGATGAGATGCTCCGGTTCAAAGACCGGCATCAGCGGGATTTCTGCTACGGTCCGACCCACGAGGAGGTCGTCACGGACCTGGTCAGGCGGGAGGTACGGTCCTACCGGGACCTGCCCCTCAATCTCTACCAGATCCAGACGAAGTTCCGG
Source organism: Syntrophobacteria bacterium (assembly GCA_030145435.1). GTDB lineage: Bacteria > Desulfobacterota > DSWW01 > DSWW01 > DSWW01 > S015-6. Next base: position 1,760 of record JAQYVQ010000350.1, read on the forward strand.
GACGAGATCCGGCCTCGATTCGGCCTGATGCGGGGACGGGAGTTTTCGATGAAGGATGCGTACAGCTTCGATCGGGACGAAGAGGGCGCGGAGAAGAGCTACTGGATCATGTTCGAGGCCTACAAGCGGATCTTCACGAGAATGGGCCTGGATTTCCGGCCCGTGGAGGCCGAGACCGGGAACATCGGGGGCGCCTTTTCGCACGAATTCATGGTCCTGGCCGACAGCGGTGAGGACAGCATCGTCTTCTGTACCTCCTGCGACTACGCGGCGAACATCGAAAAGGCGGAGATCCTTCCGGCGCCAGACAGTGATCAACGGCCGGGAGGAGAAACGCAGGCGGACCTTCAACTCGTGGAGACCAGGGAAAAGCGAACCGTCGAGGATGTGACGCGATTTCTCGGCGTGGACGCCTCTCAACTGATCAAGACGCTGGTCTATCACACCGAAAAGGGCGACTACGCGATCCTGGTCAGGGGGAACCGCGAGGCAAACGAATACAAGATCAAGAAGGTGTTAGGTGTGGATACGGCCGCTCTTGCCGGCCCGGAGGAAGTGAAGGAGATCCTGGGCGTGCCGGCAGGCTATGTGGGGCCGGTGGGCATGTCCCTGCCCATTCTGGCCGATGAAGAGATCAGGGCCATGGGGAATGTGGTTGTGGGTGCGAACAAGGAAGACCACCACTACCTCCACTTCGAACCGGCCAGGGACCTGAAGGACGCACGGTTTGCCGATCTGCGAGTCGCCGTCGAAGGCGATGCCTGTCCCAGGTGCGGAAAGAAGATGGAAGAGAGGAGGGGGATCGAGGTGGGTCACGTGTTCATGCTGGGCACGAAGTACAGTGAAACCCTGCGGGCAACCTACCTGGATCCGGAAGGCAAGGAAAGACCAGTCTGGATGGGATGCTACGGGATCGGCGTCGGCAGGACCCTGGCGGCTGCGATCGAACAGAATCACGACAGCGACGGAATCATCTTCCCCTTTCCGATCGCCCCATTTACGGTCATCCTGACCGCCCTGAATCCCCAGGACGCGAAGATTCAGACCATTGCTGAAGGCCTTTACACGGCCCTGCAACAGAAGGGCGTGGAGGTGTTGCTCGATGACCGGGACGAACGTCCCGGCAAGAAGTTTAAGGATGCGGATCTCATCGGCATTCCGCTCCGGGTGACGGTCGGCCCCAGGCAGTTGAAGGAAGGAAAGATCGAGGTGAAGCTGCGCAAAGAGGCCGAGGCGATCACGGTGCCGGTCGAAGGGGCGGTGGATCACATTTTAGGTCTCCTTGAGGATCATGGCCAAACGCACAAAGCCTCCTTCTAAGGCGGCGAAGCCTGAGGCGAAAGG
>JAQYVQ010000355.1 GCA_030145435.1 Syntrophobacteria bacterium
CAGCTTGACCGCCAGCAGCGGAAGGTTCACCCCGCCGAAACGATTCAAACCGGATCCCCCTCCGATCCTCGCGTTCACTTCGATCAGCACAGGACGGTCCTGCCGGTTGCGCTTGAATTGTGCGAACCAGGGCCCCTCGATGCGGAGTTTGGCTGCGATCGCCTCGACGTTCGTCTTCATGTGCGCATCTTCAAGGGTCTGCGAATCAAGGACATGGGGCAACCGGGGTCGGCAACCGGGGTCAAGTCTCAGAATTCAACCTTTTGTTGAGTTCCTGCTGCACGGTCCAGACCTGTTCCTTGAGCTTCAGGTCGTGCCGCATTGTTTGCTCGACCTTTTCAACAACCGTGCGGACGGACTGGCCACTTGCACCACCGAAGTAGCGGCCAAGATCTCTGTAGCTAAAACGGGTTCTTGAGCTACACAGGTACAGAGCTATCCACCGGGGTCTGTTCCCATGTCGTCCCTTGCGCAGCACCTGTTCGTGGTTTGTCTCAAGCACCGTGCAGACAGCCGAAACAACGTCGTCGGGACGAAAGAGCCGGTGCAAGCGGTCTGCATCTGGGATGTCCTTGGAGTCATAGTCGCTCCGGAGGCAATCCCTCATGCGGGCGATGAAGGCAGGTTTGCCGAGCAGGCTTGAGATTTCAGCAGCATCCAGGGGGGAGGGGTCCTTTTGCTCGAGGCCTTCCCAAAGAAAGCGGCGATACGCTTCCTGTGCTGTCTCGAGGCAATTACCATATGCGAGGAGAACCTCTTCCCAGGCAAGCCAACTGGGTGCCAGTTTTGTTCTGAAATACAGAGCACAGCTACTCCATCGATATGATGCCGCATCATCGGTCAACTTAGCCCTAACGGGATTCAGATGCACATACCGGGTCAGTTCCCAGTAGTGATAATCCGTTTGAACCAAGACACTCTTGAATCGGCCCTGGAACAGCGGTCCACACCTCTGGTGTTGCCGATTGAATACAGTTGCATAGGCTGAGTTCAGATAATGCATCCCTTCCGACAAGTCTGCTCGAGGAACCCTCAGGAATATGTGGTAGTGGTTGTCCATGAGGGCCCATGCGTAGACACGCCATCCCCTTTTTGTTGCCACGCGGTCCAGCAACTGTGTCCATCTCTGGCGGTCGAGATCGTCTCGGACGATTCTCCGACGCTCCAAACCCCCTAGCGGCGACGTGGTAGATGCCGTCAGGGATGTTAAATCTCAATGCTCGTGACATGGCGAGAAGAATCACTGGCAACAAGCATGCCAAGCGAACAGACACGACCCTATCCTGGACGCGTTGTGTTAGGCGCAGACACCAAAAAGTTGAATTCTGAAACTCGACCCCAGATGGCCGGAGAAACCGGCGAACGTCCTGTCTTAGGAGGCCCAGCACGACCGCCTCGGAAAGGGTGATGTCCAGGAATCGCGGCAAGGCGCCGGAACGCAGGGCCTGCTCGAGCCCCCCTGCTTTCGCAACAGCGCCGGCCCGCTCGGTACGCTCGGAAAGGGCTGTGTTTCGATTGATCTGCTCGGAGGTTTCCCCCATCTCGTCTCTCCCCTGCAGTTGGACGCACCGACGAATCCGATCGTACCAGATCACAGGGTTTCAGACAAAAATTGGGTTGGCTAGGGCAGAGCTCGAGCAACAGCCATAAGGGCGCTTCCTCTGCATCGGGGACAAAGGCGAAGAGATGTCCCGCCGATCTCGTCCTCCATGCGCTTCCACTGTGTCTCTGGGGCGAAGGGGGTCCCGCAGCGGACACATTCCTGGAGCTCGAAGAACCTTGTGGCTTGCCTGTCGAAGCCCCCCAGGAAGGGAGGGAGCGCTACCTGATGCACGAGTTCCGCGGCCGACTCGGGGCAGTCCCTCACACAGGCTCCGCAGTGGATGCATCGGGAGTCGTCGTTCGTCAAGGCCCGAACCTTTCCGCTGTCCTCATAGGCAAGGGCCCCTGTGGGACAGCTCGATACACAAGCGGCGCAACCGGTGCACTTCTTCGTTTGAAAACGACTTCTGACGATGAGGAAGGCGGCGGCAATCATCATCATTTCTGCGCAGATCACATGGATCGTCCACATCCTCTCTTCGAGGAAAGCGAAGCCACTGAAGGTTCCTTGAGCGAGGAAGTACCCGGACAGGAAGGGCAGGACAACCACTGCGGCAAGTACATAGTCCGAGAGGCTGGAGGCATGGCGGATCTCTGCCACGACGAAACGCCTGCACAGAAAACAGAAGGTCAAGAAGATGAAAATGACGGTGAGGCGATCCGCCCAGACATCCGGCAGCGTGCTCCAACTCAACTCGAACCGCGATTCCTCCCACAAGACCACATGGCCCCATAGATACACGGGAACTACGAACATGCACCCGTGGTAGAGATACCGAAGGAGTGCGTAGAGGGGCCTCTTCTTGACCGCCTGGTGGAAGGGAACGAAGGAACGTCCCAACGGAAGAAGCGCGGTTCTCCACCGGGCATCCTGCTCCCGTGCACGGGCAACGACCCCGGAAATGAGGAGAGTCCAGCGGGTGAAGGTTCCGAGAAAGAGCAGAGCGAACGCGATCGGCAGGAAGGGCCCCTCGACGAAGGAGACGAAGTTCATCGAACAGGTTCCACTCAGGTCACAGGAAGTTCATACTTCTGACACAGTTTCGGGTATTCCTCATAGACCCTTTTGAGCAGGGACGCCATCTGAACCAGCTTCATGGCGGGGCCCTTGGCCTTCACTTTTCCCGTCCCGAGGGCGGTCGCCAGATTCAACTTCTTCAGGTAGATGTCATGGGCCGTATCCGCGGTCATCTCGAGGCGGATGACCGCATCGCCCTTCGCTTTTTCTCCGGCAACGACCTTTCCGGCCCCCACCCAGATGAATGCTTCCGGGTCGCGGAAGGCCGTGAGCACGGATATGCCTGCTTTCCTGATTTGCTCCGCCGCGTCCTTATCTTCAAGAACGTTTTCCCAGAGCTCCTTCAGCAGGGAACTCAATTGATCAGCGTCTTCGAATACGGGCATGGCGATTTCCTTTCCTGTCCATCCTTCATCCGGCGACGGAACTCTCCCGGTCGGTTGCGCCGGCCTCCGCCCCCTCCAGTGCCCTCACCTTGCCGGCAACATCATGGAGCCCAAGCCTTTCGAGCTCATCCGTTCTCGGAAGGCCTGTGTCCGGATCACAGTTTCTCAGCTCGTAATACATCCTCAGGATCTTGTTGAACTCCTCCAGGTCGACCCCCTTTCCCTTGTGATATCCATCCGGCCGGGGCCTCAAGAAGCGATAGGGAAGGATCTCTTCCTCGCCGATTTCGTCCGAACACAGGTGGTAATAGGCGAGTTCGATCATTCTCCTGCGTTGGATGACCTCCAACAGCTTCTCCGTCGAGATGTCGAGCCCGGTCGTTGCCCGCATCGCCCTGGCAGCCTCTTCAACGCCCCACCATGCGCCGAAATGAGGCACCCGGTCACTCATGAAATCGCAGTGGCCTGCGATATCCATGGCGGTGATGACATTCTCCTGCAGGAAGGCATACTCCCCGAATTCGTCGTAGTTGTCCTCGCGCCACGAATCTTTGCTTCGGGTGTGTTTCGCTGCGAAGGTGTCCATGTACTCGTACTGCTTCTTCTCGGCCTCATCCATGGACAGGCCGAAGTGTTCCGCAACGATGGGAAAGGCCGCCTCCGCGTCCGCCGCCTGCGGGTGAATCCATATCTCCTGGCTTGCCGGAATCAGATACGCCCCCATGGTCGCCCGGAAGGGTTGTCCGCCGGGAAAGGGGGCCTGATTCCTCGTCTGTATGGCAAAATCGATCGAGCCCCTTCCGATCGCCTCTGCAGCCGGCACGATGCCGTCCTTCAGCAGGGTTCCAAACCC